>JAVHWH010000333.1:0-2679 GCA_032159915.1 Mycobacterium sp. | reverse complement strand
TGCATCGGGTACCACGCCACCCCAGAGTCCAGAATGCAGGCCGTGATCCAGGGTGGCCACTTCGACGACACAGTCGGCCAGCCCGCGCAGCGACACCGTGAGCGCCGGGACATCGGTGCTCCAGTTGTCCGAGTCGGCGATCACGATCACATCGGCTGCCAGTGCGTCACGGTGGGCGGCGAGCAAACGCCCCAACGACGGCGAACCGGATTCCTCCTCGCCTTCGACGAACACCGTCACCCCGACCGGCGGCTTGCCTCCGTGTGCCCGAAATGCCGCCAAATGCGTTGCGATGCCGGCTTTGTCGTCGGCGCTGCCGCGCCCGTAGAGCCGGCCGTCGCGCTCGGTCGGTTCGAACGGCGCCGACACCCACTGAGCTGGATCGCCCTCGGGCTGCACATCATGGTGGGCGTACAGCAGCACGGTCGGCGCGCCCGGCGGTGCCGGGTGCCGTGCGATAACGGCCGGCGCGCCGCCTTCGCTGACGATCTGCACGTCGGCAAAACCGGCGTGCGACAACAGGTCTGCAGTGACTTGGGCGCTGCGGTGTACTTGGTCGCGGCGGGCCGGGTCGGCCCACACCGACTGGATGCGGACCAAGCTCTCCAGATCGTCGCGCACCGACGGCAACAACTCTCGTACACGTTCGACCAGATCGCTCATGGTCGTCCAGGCTAGCGGGCGTGCCAAGCACCGAGATCGACGCCAGTGCGGAAAAGTGCGACGGGACAGCTCGGTAACGTCGATTTCGACGACAACGCGCCGAGAGAAAGCGCTACGGCGCCTCGAGAATGGCCACCGCCGCCGCGGTGTCGGCCTCGTGCGTCAGGGACACGTGGATCGTCACATCCTTCAAATGCTTGGCGATCTCTCCGGTCAGCCGGACCCGCGGCCGCCCCCACATGTCGGTGACCACCTCGATGTCGCGGTGGATGTCCTCGCGCAACACCGGCCGCTGGGAGAACCGCGATCCGGACCACGCCTTGATCACGGCCTCCTTGGCCGCCCACCGCGCCGCAAGGTGGCGCGCCGCCGAGGAGCTCTTGTCCGACGCGTCACGCCGCTCACCCGGCGTGAAGGTTTCGGCGAAGACCGTCCCGGGCTGGTCAACCTGCTCAGCGAATGCAGTAATGGAGACAAGGTCTATCCCCACTCCGACGATGCTCAAAGGCGGTACAGATCGTCGTCGCCCAACCGCGCGTTCGCGTCGAGCAGCATCGCCGACTCCTGCCGCTTCTCGGATCCCTCGTGATCGAAGCGACGGTCGGCGGGACGCTCGTACATCGGACGGCCGCCGGCGATCGCCGACGCCAATCGGCGCTGTCCGGCCAGCAGGCGGGCGTCTGCCCGTCGCAGGTAATCCGCGCGCTGCTCGGCGTCCAGCGTGGCCAGGAAGGCCTGCGGGTGCACCAACGCAACCAAGCCGGAAACGTGGCCGAACCCGAGGCTGGTGACCAAACCGGCCTTCAGCGGGAACTTCTCCCCGAGCCGCAGCGTGTCGCGGACCCAGACGAAGTGCGCCGAGTCGGCGAGCTCGTCGTCGACGCAGTCCAGGCTGCGGTTCGGCGGGATGACCCCGTCGCGCAGGATCTGGCACAAGCCCATCATCTGGAAGACCGCGGCGCCACCCTTGGCGTGCCCGGTCAAGCTCTTCTGCGACACGATGAACAGCGGCGCTCCGTCGGATCGACCCATCGAATCAGCAAGCCGCTCATGCAGTTCGGTCTCGTTGGGATCGTTGGCCAGCGTCGAGGTGTCGTGCTTCGAGATCACCGCGACGTCGTCGGCACCGACCCCCAGCTTGGCCAGCGACCGGGCCAGCGGCGAGTCCTTGCCGCCCCGGCCGGCGCCCAGCGCGCCCAGGCCCGGGGCCGGGATCGAGGTGTGCACGCCGTCGGCGAACGACTGCGCGTAACCCACCACGGCCAGCACCGGCAGACCCATCTTGACCGCGAGGTCACCGCGGGCCAGCAGAATGGTGCCACCGCCCTGGGCTTCCAGGAACCCGAGCCTGCGCCGGTCGTTGGGCCGGGAGAACTTCGAGTCGCTGATGCCTCTGTCGCGCATCATCGAAGTGTCGGCGGTCGCGGCCATGTCACCGAAGCCGATGATGGCCTCCAGCGTCAGGTCGTCGAACCCACCCGCGACCACCAGGTCGGCCTTGCCGAGGCGGATCTTGTCCACGCCTTCCTCGACCGAGACCGCCGCGGTGGCGCACGCGCCGACCGGGTGGATCATGGCCCCGTAGCTGCCGACGTACGACTGGATCACATGTGCGGCAACGACGTTGGGCAGAACTTCTTGGAGGATATCGTTCGGCTTGTTCCGGCCGAGCAGGTTGCCGTGATACATCGTCTGCATCGAGGTCATACCGCCCATGCCGGTGCCCTGGGTGCTGGCCACCAAGCCCGGGTGTACCCAACGCATCAACTCGGTCGGGGTGAAGCCCGACGACAGGAACGCGTCGACGGTCGCCACGATGTTCCACAGCGCCACCCGGTCGATGGAGCTGGCCATGTCTTGGCTGATGCCGAACACCGTCGGGTCGAACCCGGTGGGGATCTGCGCGCCGACGGTCCGCGACAGCTTGGTCTTGCGCGGCACGCGGATCTCGGTGCCCGCCTTGCGGGTGACCTGCCAGTCGCTGGAGCCAGGAATCGGCTGGATCACCGTGTGCTC
>JAVHWH010000327.1:0-17632 GCA_032159915.1 Mycobacterium sp. | reverse complement strand
TGATGGCCGAGCCGCAGCCGGGTCTGCACCTCCCCGGACGGGCAACCGGTAGTGGCGATGATCCCGGCGCTGTGCTCGGCGATCAGCTCGGCGTCCATCCGCGACCACTTGCCCAGCTGGCCTTCGAAGGACGCCAGCGACGACAGCTTGAACAGGTTGCGCAGACCGGTGGCGTTCTCGGCGACCATCGTCATGTGCGTGTAGGAGCCGCTGCCGGACACGTCGTCACTCTTTTGTCCCGGATCGCCCCACAGGATGCGCTTGGTCTCGAAACGGGAGGCCGGCGCGATGTAGGCCTCGATGCCGATGATCGGCTTGATCCCGGCTGCCGTGGCCCCGTTGTAGAACTCACTGGCACCGAACATGTTGCCGTGGTCGGTCATCCCGATTGCCGGCATCTTCAGCCGGTGCGCCTCGGCCAGCATGGGCGAGACCTTCGCGGCACCGTCCAACATCGAGTATTCGGTGTGGTTGTGCAGGTGCACGAACGACTTGCTCATAGGACCGTCAGTCTAGGACCGCACACTGACGCGCTCCCGGCGTGTCGCACTGTGTGTCTTGCCGTCGTTTTCCACTCATGAGCGAATCGCCACGGCGTCGGAATCGCTGCCGGCGTGGCTGCCGTTCGGGCTCTCGCCCGAGCCCTCGGTAACGCTGTCCGGTACTTCGGGCGCTGGTTGGGAGACGGGCGTGGCCGGCCGTTCTGCCCGCCGGTGCGGCACCGGCGGCGGCGGCTTGGACGGCCACCAATTCCACTTGCCGACGAGGACGGCGATCGCGGGCACGGTGATGGTGCGCACCAAGAAGGTGTCTAGAAGAAGCCCGGTGCCGATAATGAAACCGCACTGCACCAGCGTGCTGATGCTGGCGAACAACATTCCGAACATCGACGCGGCGAAAATGACGCCGGCCGCGGTGATCACGCCACCCGTCGAGGTCACCGTGTGAATGACACCGGAGCGTATGCCGTGCGGCGATTCTTCGCGCAACCGGGAGATGAGCAGAAGGTTGTAGTCCGCGCCCATGGCGACCAGCACGATGAAGGTCAGCCCGGGAATACTCCAGGTCAGCGGCTGGCCGAGGATGAATTGGAAGACGATGACCCCGACGCCGAGCGCCGACAGGTACGAAAGCACTACGGAGGCAATCAGATACAGCGGCGCCACCACGGCGCGCAGGATCGCGACCAGGATCAGGAAGACGATCAGAATGGTCATCACGATGATCAGGTTGATGTCGTCCCCGTAATAGGCGCGGGTGTCGCGCAGCATCGCCGTGACACCCGACGCCGAGATCGACGCCTCCTTCATCAGCGTGCGCGGGTGCGGCCCCCGGGCCGCGTCGGTGATTCCGCGAATCTGATTCATGGCCCCGGTGGCGAACGGGTTGAGATTTGTCTGCACCAGGTACCGCGCGGTGTGTCCGTCGGGTGAGATGAACGCCGTCAGCGCGCTGTTCAGGCCACCGCCGGTTTGCGCGGTGTCCTTGATGAGCGCCTTGACCTCGTCGATCATCTGTTGGATCGCGTCCGCGTAGTTGTGCGGATCTTTCGGCGGCACCACAGTGCGGCCTTTGTCGGGCGAACCGTCATTGCTCAGCGTGCGCAAGTCGGTTCGGGCGTTCTCCACAATCCGGCGCACTTCCCGAGCGGCCGCCTCGATCGAGGGCTCATCGGGAAACGACGACAATTGCTCGGCGAACTCGGACATCTTCTTCAGCGCTCCGCCGGCCCGGTCGGCGGTCGCGACCACGTCGAGCACCGTCACCGGTGCCGCGTTGACCGTGTTGGCGATCTCCGCGACGTCGACCGACATGGCGAAACCGAGGCCACGCACGGTGCTGACGAACGTCCCCGTGTCGTCGGCGTCTTTTTCCTGGGCCGGCGGGGCGGTCGGCAGGGTCACCCCGGGCGGTAGGTTGAGGCTGCTGAGATCAGGTGTCAGGTCGACATTTCCGGAACTGGAAACCGAATACAGCAGGGACGCCACGTTGGGGAACCCTTCGGCCCCCTCGAGGTCCTTGTTACCGGATTGGCTGCCCTTGTCGTGTCTGGGGAGCAAGGTGCCATCTGCCGCAGATTTGTGGTCGTTCGATTTCGACGGCACCGGGGCTTGGCGGACCGCGGCGATGTCGGGAAGTTGGCTGACCCGCTGTTCCATCTGCTTCAAGTCGACTAGGGCCGCTGGCTTGCGCAAGTCCTGATCCGAATGAACGACCAGATACTCCGGGATGGTGGCATTCAACGGAAAGTGTTGCGCCAGAGTGTCATATCCGATCGAGCTCTCGACGTCTTTCGGCAGGGTCTTGCTGTCGTCGTAGTTGAAATTGGTGAACATCGAGCAGCCGGCCAGGATGAGCAGCACCGTGAGGCTGGCGGCCAAGTGGATCACCGGCTTGCGGACGATGCGGGTTCCGGTAACCCGCCAGAACCGCGTGGTGCGGTCGCGGCCCGGCTTGATCCAGCCGCGCCTGCCGGTCAAGACCATCAGGGCCGGCAGGAACGTCACGGCCGCACACAGCGCCACCGCAATGGCAATGGCCAACGCGGGCCCGACGTTTCTGAAGGCGCCCAACTTGGTGAAGACCATTCCCAGGAAGGTGATCGACACCGTGGCCGCCGACCCGGCGATGACCTTGCCGATCGACGTCAACGCTTTGGCAACAGCGTCATCCGAAGTCATGCCCTGCCGCAAGTAGTCGTGATAGCGGCTGATCAAGAACACCGCGTAGTCGATTCCGGCACCGGCCATCATCGTCGTCAAGAGCGTGATCGTCTGGTTGGACACCCCCAGGCCGAGTTCGGCGACGCCCGAAACAAACGACTGCGCAACACCTACCGAGACGCCGATGGTGATCAACGGCAACATCATCGTGACGAAATTTCGGTAGATGACGAACAGAATGAGCAGGACCATCACCACGACCGCGGTCTCGATCACGTGCATGTCGCGAACACCGATGTACATCAGGTCGTCGCCGGTGGCCGCGGGTCCGGTCAGGTTAGCCGTCAACGTCGAGCCGGCCACAGATTTCTTGACGATGTCGGCGACCCGGCCGAACCCTTCATGCAATTCCGGGGTGCCGACGCCGCCGGACAACACCATCGGCAGATACCAGGCTTTGTGATCCTTGCTGGTCATGGCGTCGCGCAGCGCCGGGGTGCGGACGAAGTCCTGCAGCAGGACGATGTCGCGAGTGTCCGGACGGAGATTGTCGGCCAACGTGCGGTAGGTGGTGAGGTCGGACGGATTCAGCCCGTTGTCATCGGTCAGGACGACCAGCAGGACGTTCTCGTTCTCGGACCCGGACTGGTGATATGCCTCGGAGATCTGTTTCGTCGTCTGCAGCACAGGGGCGTCGGGCGGCAGGATCGGAACCGGCCGCTTGGCGGCCATCTCGGTCAGCGGCGGGAACGTCAGCGCCAAAACGCCGGCCAGCGCCACCCAGAAACCGATGACCGCCCACGGCCACCGGCGCACCAGCACGCCGATCCAGCCGAACGCGCCCCTACCGTCGGCCACCTTGCCCTGGCCCCCCAACAACATCCGGCCAGGTTACCGGGAGCGTGACTGGGCCGTGGGTGTTCGGGCCGTGGCGGGTCGGCTGCGGGGCTAGCCGTAAAGCTCGAC
This sequence comes from Mycobacterium sp., assembly GCA_032159915.1. Classification (GTDB taxonomy): domain Bacteria; phylum Actinomycetota; class Actinomycetes; order Mycobacteriales; family Mycobacteriaceae; genus Mycobacterium. The sequence continues at coordinate 14,003 of JAVHWH010000327.1, read as the reverse complement.
GAACTGCTTCAGCGACTTCTCCACATCGCCTTTGACGGCGCGGGCCGCCGTCGCGCCCACGGGACCGAACAGCGCCCGCCCACCCAGCTCGAGCCGCACTCCTAGCGTCGAGCCGTCTTGGGTGGGCTTGACGCTGAGCGTGACCGTGTACTTGGCGCCACCTTTGCCCGATCCCGACAGTGCGACCTGGTGCGGCGGATCCCAGGAGGTGACCGTCCAGGTCACCCGGTTGCGAAAGCCCTTGGCGCGAGCGACGCCGACGATCTGAGTGCCTTCGGTCAGCTCGTCAGGAAGCTCGCTGCGCCACCCCTCGTGCATGGTCAACCAGTCGCCCAGCTGGGACAGGTCGGACACGTGATCCCACATGTCCTGCGGACGCATCGGCACATCGGCGGTGACGTCGACTTTGGCCATCAGTGGCTGGGTCCGCCGCGCAATCGGTTGCCGATCCGCAAACCGGGCAGCAGCAGGGTCCGCGGCACGTACCGGCCGCCGATGCTGACGGCTTTGGGCACGATCCCGGGTACCACGCTGCGTTTGCCCGCCAGGATGCCGCCGATCGCCTGTTCGGCGACGTCGTGCGGCGACACCTGGGCGATCGGGATGCTGAACCGCTCGGCGTTGGCGATCTCGCCCCACTCGGTCGGCACCGGGCCCGGACACAGCACCGTCACCGACACACCGGTCCCGTGCAGCTCCTCGTGGACCGCTTCAGAGAAGGTCTGCACGAAGGCCTTGGTCGCCGAGTACACCGCCATGTAGGGCATCGGCTGAAAGCCGGCGATCGAGGCGATGTTGAGCACCGCTCCGGCTCCCCGCTCGACCATCCCCGGCAGGGCGGCATGGGTCAGCTCCATCAGCGTCAGCGAGTTGAGCACGACCTCTTCGGTTTCGCGGTCGAGCGGCAACGTCTGGAATACGCCGCTGGTGCCGAAGCCGGCGCTGTTGCACAAACCGGCGATCGGCTCGCCGCGTAGCCGCTCGGCGAGCTGGCGGCGTGCGTCGGCGTCGGACAGATCGAGCGGCTGCACGTCGACGTCGACCGAATATTGGTCGCGAAGTTCACCGGCAAGCTCGTCCATACGTTCCTTGCGACGGGCCACCAGTAGCAGCGGGTAGCCCCGTCGGGCCAGTCCCTTGGCCAATTCGGTGCCGATGCCGGACGAGGCGCCGGTGATGACGACGGTTGCCTGACTGTCGGGTTTCGGAAGACTCATGTTCGCCTCACCAGTGGATTCCGCGGGTGGCCCGCACGAATGTTTCGCTTCGACGATCGAACTTTGCGGTGCTGTCGGATTCGTCGCCTTTCGCTGCGGTGGAGTCTCCGAACATGGTGAACGCCCGGTTGCGGACCAGGTCCATCACGGCCGGGTTGACGGCGTCGACGACCGCGGCGAACTGCCCGAAGGGCGAGCTGGCCCGCCTGGGGCGCTGCACGATCGCGTCGGTGATCACGCCGGCGGCCTGATCCGGCGTCAGCGCCGGGAACTTGTCGTACATCTTGGTGGGGCTGATCATCGGGGTCCGGACCAATGCCATGTGCACGGTGGTGAACTTGATGTCGTCGCTGACCACCTCGGCCTGCAGCGCGTCGCAGAGACTGTCGAGCGCGGCCTTGCTGGCGATGTAGGCGCCGAACCGCGGCGCCCGGGTCTGCACCCCGACCGAGGACACGTTGATAATCTGCCCGAAGCCGCGTTCCCGCATGCCCGGAATGAATTTGAGGATCAGCTGCACCGCGCCGAGGTAGTTCAGCTGCATGGTCCGCTGATAGTCGTGGATACGGTCGTAGGACAGCTCCAGCGAACGCCGGATCGACCGCCCGGCGTTGTTGATCAGGATGTCGACGCCGCCGAGGTCGGCCAGCACCTTGTCGGCCATCGCGGCGATAGCGTCCATATCGGTCAGGTCGCAGGGGTAGACATGCGCCGTGCCGCCGCTGCTGCGGATCTCGTCGGCGACCTTCTCCAGGTTCTCCGGCGTACGCGCCACCAGCACCACCTCGCCGCCGGCACCGGCGATCTTCTTGGCCGCCGCTTCACCGATTCCCGACGAGCCGCCGGTGATCAGCGTGATTGTGCCGTCGACCGCGTCGTGCAGGGTGCGGCCCTGCACCGCGTCGAGCAGATTGCGCAGATAGAACGGCCGGTATCGGCCGGCGGAGTTGGGAGTGTTGACGAGATTGGACACGGCGGCGAACGGTTTCTCGACGAGACCGGTCAGATCCCCCAGATTCATGAATTTCTCGCTCCTCGGTGACGATTGGCCCCTGGTCGTCATCGAGTCTGCTACACCTCTGCGAAGTTGAGGTGATTCTCCGGCAATCCGGTTGTTACGCCGGGTAATCGCGCGGTGACGGCTCCCTAACGGTCGGGCAACGCTGGCATGGTCCGCTATGTCGTATGGGAATGCTCACCCGGTTCCGCCGGCCAGGGATCGCTTCGCTGTATGAGAAGATCGGCGGCCGCGACGCCCTCGAAGTCATTGTCGAGGACTTCTATTGCCGGGTACTCGACGACGACCACCTGGCCGGTTTCTACGCCGGCTCAGACATGAGATGCGTAAAAGCCCGCCAGGTCGAGTTCCTCAGTTCCGTGCTCGGCGGCCCCGGGCCCTACACCGGCTCGTCGATGCGGCAGGTCCACGAGGGCCGCGGCATCACCATGCATCACTTCGCGATGGTCGCTGCACATCTGGCCGACTCCCTGTGCGCCGCCGGCCTGCACACCGAAACGATTACCGAAATCCTCCATGCCATCGCGCCGCTGGCCGGCGAGATCGCCTCGGAGGACGTCAAAGCGGTCGTATGAACACCGCCCTGGACTTCGCCGAGCGTGCGTGATGTGCGAATGAGCGGCCTGGTTTATCGCATGGCCGCACGCTCGGCGAACCCCCTTGGCAGATCTCTGAACACTGCCAAATCGCCCTAAGGGGCTTAGATTGGAGTTCATCGATTCGTCAGGCGATGACTTCAGCAGAACGGAAACCCGGCCATGTTTTCCGGAATCATCCGCCACCTCCCCTCCTCGGTGACTGCCATCGCCCTCATAGCCGCGGCGATTTTTTCCCCCGGCGCAACGGCCGCGGCCGATCCGAGTCAGGACCAGAAATTCTTCGACCTCCTCGGTCAAAAGGAAATACCGCCCGTCGACAACGCGAACAGCCTGATCACCACGGCCAAGAAGGCCTGCTCGAAAATCGACGAAGGCATGCCGGTGGGCGACCTGGTGGAACTGATCCGCAACAACGGATTCAACGAAAACCCGCTCACCCGCTTGCAACCTCAAGACCGCATCACCAGGACCATCGACCAGTTCATCAACGCGTCGGTGGAGGCCTACTGCCCGTACGACAGGGGCAAGATCGCCTCGATCTCCGGGTACCGCACGCCCTCAGCTGCATCCGGGCTCCCGGTGTTGGTGTCCTACGTCGAACCCCGCCCCGCCGGAGAAATCGCGCCGACGAAGCCGTTGCCGATTCCGGCGCAGCCCCCGCCGATACCCGAAGAAATTCCGCCCCCGCCTCAGCAACCGCCGCCGCCACCGGCGCGCCGTGTTCAGCCCGCGCCGCCCCAGGCGCCGCCGCAACAAGCCGAGCCGCCGCCCGCAGCGGCGCCGGCGCCCGACCCCGGTCCGCCCGCCGCCGCCCCCGCGCCCGGAGGCGGCACAGTGGGCGGAGACGCTCCGGCGAGCCCGACGCCGGATGCCCCCGCGCCGCCGGGACACATCAGGCTCGCACCGTGACCCGCTAAGCGCGGGCAGTGGCCAGCGCCGGCTGCACCCCGGCGTTACCGGAGGGCAGCCCAACGTAGAACCGCGCGGTGATCACAACGGCGAAAGCGTAGAACGCCGCGAAGTACCCGAACGCGGTCGTCGCGGTTCCGTCATGGAGGTAGCTGGAGCGCAGCGCGAGGTTGATCCCGACACCGCCGAGCCCCCCGATTGCGCCGGTGATACCGATCACCGCTCCTGACATCGACCGCGAGTAGCCGGCCCGGGTCTCCTCGTCGGCGTTCAGCGATCGAGCTGCGGCGTGGAAGATTGACGGGATCATTTTGTACACCGCGCCGTTGCCAATTCCGCTGAGCACGAACAGCACAACGAAACCGATCACGTAGGCGACCATGGTCGTTGCCGTCGTGTGGCGGCCCGCGACGGTCGAGGTGACAGCCAGCACGCCGTCGCCGGCGATCATGCCGAGGAACGCCCACAACGTGACGATGCCGCCGCCGACGCGGTCGGCGATCCGACCACCGTAAATCCGGGCGATCGAACCGAGAAGTGGCCCGACGAAGGCGATTTCAGCGGCGTGCAGTGCTGCCTGGGCCCCGCTCTGGCCACTGGCGGCGAACGATATCTGCAGCACTTGACCGAACGCGAACGAGAAACCGATGAACGAGCCGAAGGTGCCGACGTAGAGCAGGCTGACCAGCCAGGTGTGGCGACTGCGCAGCGCGGCACCCATCGCAGCCAAATCGACCGACACCACATCGAGGTTGTCCATGAACCGCGATGCCCCGAACGCCGCGACGATCAACGCGACGACGTAGAACGCGCACACCCAATACGGTTGCCGATTACCCGCAATGGCGATGACCAGCAGGCCGACCAGCTGCACCGCCGGCACACCGATGTTGCCGCCGCCGGCGTTGACACCCAGAGCCACCCCCTTGAGGCGTTGCGGGAAGAACGCGTTGATGTTGGTCATCGACGACGCGAAGTTGCCGCCACCGAGACCGCACAGCGCCGCGCAGACGAGGTAGAACCACAGCGGCCGACCAGGCTCGGTCAACACCACGATGGTCGCCAGAACGGGCACGACGAGAATGCAGGCGGAGAAGACCGTCCAGTTGCGCCCGCCGAACCGCGCCGTCGCCATGGTGTAGGGCAGCCGCAATAGTGAGCCGACCAACGTCGCGGTCGCAGCGATCAGGAACTTGTCCCCGGCCGTCAACCCGTACACCGACTGCGGCATGAACAGAACCATCACCGACCACAGCGACCACACCGAGAACCCCACATGCTCCGCGGCGACCGACCACGCCAAATTGCGCCGCGCGATGGCTTTTCCGTTCGCCTGCCATGCGGCCCGGTCCTCCGGGTTCCAATCTGTGATCGTGTGCGATCGAGCCACCGCGTTGCCCCTTCGAGGTTCGGATACTTCCGACGTGAACGTAAAGAGCCGATGTTGCGGCGGGGCGTCTTACGATGTCGCGACCGTGAAATCACTCTCACGGTTGGGCTGGACGCACCGTGAGCGAATGCGATCGTGGAAGCACTAGAGTGCTGACATGGTCGGCACGGCACCATCTCAGCTCGAGTCGGGTCTAGGCCCCTTTCGCTTCGACTGGGCGGAAATAGCTGGAGCTTTAGGCGATTTGGGTGTACTTGTCCCCATCGCGGTGGCACTGATCGTGAAGAACGGTCTCACGCCCACCGCGGTGTTGCTGCCCGCCGGCCTGCTGTACGTGGTGGCCGGCCTGATTTATCGACTACCGGTGCCGGTCCAACCGTTGAAGGCGTTCGGAGCGATCGCGATCGCCCACGGGTTCGGCGCCGACGACATCGCGGCCGGTGCGCTGCTGATGGGAATGCTTTTTCTGGTGCTCGGTGCGTCGGGTCTGCTGGACTGGGTGGCAAAAGTGTTCCCGCAGCCGATCATTCGTGGCATTCAGCTCTCGGTAGGGCTGCTGTTCTGTCAGCTGGCCTGGAAGCTGGTGTCCACCACTCCCAAGGCGTTCACCGATCATCGGCATTCGATCTGGTGGCTGGGCGGCGCCACGGTTGCGGTGATCGCGGTGGCGTTGTTGCTGCGGCGCCATCAGATCACGCTGGTCTTCCTGGCGATTGCCGTAGTGGTGATGGTCGTGACGTTTCACGGTTCGCTCACCGTGGGTCCGTCGGCGGTGCACGTCCCGCATCTCAGTCGGGCCGCGTTCGCGGCCGCGGCAGTCGCCTTGGTGCTGCCACAGGTCCCGTTGTCGTTCGCCAACTCCTGTCTGGCCACCGCCGACACCGCCCGCACGTATTTCGGCGACGCCGCCCGGCGGGTGCGGCCGGGACGGTTGGCCACCACGATCGGGGTGGCCAACCTGTTCGCCGGCTCGATCAGCGGCATGCCGGTGTGTCATGGCGCCGGCGGCATGACCGCGCACCGCACCTTCGGCGCCCGCACCGGCGGCGCCCCAATCATGCTGGGCGCTCTACTGATTGCCCTGGCTCTGGCGATCGGGGCGACGTTGACCGCCGCGCTGTCCGGATTCCCGGTCCCGATCCTGGCAGGTCTGCTGACCGTGGCAGGCCTGCTGCACATCATGCTGCTCAAAGACCTCCGTGGCCGATGGCATTGGGTGTTGGCCATCGCGGTCGGCGTCACCGGTTTTCTGAGCAACCTCGCCGTCGCCCTGGTCGGTGCTCTGGTGATCTGGTGGGCGGCCGCCGTGATTCAGGCGCGGCGCACCGGTCACGCATGATCTTTGCCGGCGAGTTGGTCGAGCGCGTGTTCGAGTACGCCGGCCAGAACGCCAAGGCCGTCGCGCACCCCGCCCGGCGAACCAGGCAGGTTGACCACCAAGGTGCGGCCGGCCACCCCGCACACGCCGCGGGACAGCACCGAGGTCGGCACCTTCGGTAAACCGGAACGCCGGATCTCCTCGGCCAGTCCAGGAACCTCGTAGTCGAGCACTGCCTTGGTCTGGGCGGGAGTCTCATCGGTCGGCGAGATGCCGGTGCCGCCGGAGGTGATCACCACGTCGACACCATCGGCGACCGCTTCCCGTAACGTCTGCCCCACCGGGTCACCATCACCGACCACGATCGGCGTTACCACTGGGAACCCTTGTTGCACAAGCCATTCCGCGATGATCGGTCCGCAGCGATCCGGATAGACCCCGGCGGATGCGCGGGTCGAGGCGATCACGATGCGCGCTGATCGGTGTGTCATCCACGCTCCCAGGTTCCGTGCCGGCCGCCCTGTTTGCGTAACACCCGAATGCCGTCGACACGGGCGGCCGGGTCGACCGCCTTGATCATGTCGTACAGCGTGAGGCCGGCCACGGCTACCGCGGTCAGCGCCTCCATCTCGACCCCGGTGCGGTCGGTGCTGCGAACCGTCGCGGTGATCTCCACATCCGTTGTGGTGAAAGCGAAGTCGACGTCGACGCCCGACAACGCGAGTTGGTGACACAACGGAATGAGATCGCTGGTGCGCTTGGCGGCCAGGATCGCCGCCACCCGGGCGGTGGCCAGCGCATCACCTTTGGCCAGGCCACCCGTCGAGATCAACGCCACGACTTCTGCAGTGGTGTGCAGCGAGCCCGCAGCGACCGCCTCCCTTCGGGTGGCGGTCTTGTCCGTGACATCCACCATGTGGGCCGCTCCGCGACCATCGATGTGTGAAAGCCGTGTCGAGGGTGGCTCGTTGGTGGGGTCGGACATCACGCGTCCATTCTGAATAGTTGGTTAGACCAGGTCCCAGATCTGCACCTGCGCGCCGGCGGCGATCTCGGTGACCTCGGCCGGGATGTCGAGCAGACAATTCGCCGCCGCCAGCGACCGCAGGTGGTGCGAACCGGGCGGCCCGTGGCTGGTTACCGAGCCGGTCGCCGCGTCGTACCGCCCGCGCCGGAATTGGCGCTTACCTGCCGGCGAAGTCAACGTCTCGGTCAGCACGGCGGATCGCCGGGGGCGCTGCGGATCCGGCAGCCCCATCGCCGCGCGCAGCGGTGTGCGGATGAAGACCTCGAAGCAGACCAGCGCGCTGACCGGGTTGCCGGGCAGGGTGAGGATGGACGTGTCGGCGACCCGGCCGGCGCCCTGCGGCATGCCGGGTTGCATCGCGACTCGCGCGAATTCCACTCCACGATCACCGCTTCGGCCGAAGGCGTCCTTGACCACTTCGTACGCACCCGCGCTGATGCCGCCGGAGGTGATGATCAGATCGGAGACGACCGCATACAGGTCCAGCACCGCGGCGAGTTGGGCGACATCGTCGCTGACGGTCTCGACCGCGACCACATCTGCGCCGGCCTCCCGGACAGCGGCTGCCAGCATGACCGAGTTGGACTCATAGATCTGTCCGGGCCGCAGTGTCGCACCGGGTGACACGAGCTCCGAGCCGGTGGAGACCAGCAGCACCCGCTGCGGCGGAATGACCGGCAGCACTGGCAATCCCAGCGCTGCGGACAGGCCGATCACCGCCGGTGTGACCACCTGCCCGGCCCGCAACACGACGCTGCCGGCCATGACGTCCTCGCCGGCGCGACGGATGTGCTTGCCCTCGGCAGCGGGCGCGTGGATGCTGACGAAGTCCACTCCGCCGTCGGTGGCCTCCACCGGCACGACCGCCGTCGCTCCGGACGGGACCGGCGCACCGGTCATGATGCGGTGCGCGGTACCCGGCTCGAGCGCCGGGACGTCGACCCGCCCGGCCGGAATGTCTTCGGCAACCGGCAAGGTGACCGGGTCATCCGGTGTCGCCGCGGCCACCTCGGTAGCACGGACGGCGTATCCGTCCATAGCGGAGTTGTCGAAAACCGGTAGTGACACCGTCGCGGTGACGTCTTCGGACAACACCCGGCCGTGCGCATCGCACAAGTCGGCGAGAATCGCGGGCCGGGCGCTGATCAGCTCGGCGACGATGCGTTGATGCTCCTCGACCGTGCGCATGGCCTCTGACCCACAACCTCCCCTAAGGAATTCTTCGAAGCACTCAATATAGTTGGGCCTTGATGACGCTCGTTGTGCGTGCTGCGCTGACGGATCAACCGATCACGCTCGCCGATCACCAGGATCTGGTGAGTCATCACGCCGCCGGAGCCGTGGTGGGGTTCGTCGGGATGATTCGTGATCACGACAACGGATGCCAGGTCCGTCAGCTCGAATACTCGGCCCACCCGTCTGCCGCCGATGTCCTGGCGGAGGTGGTGGCCGACGTCGCGGCGCGGTCCTCAGGCACGCGGGCCGTTGCGGCCAGCCACCGGATCGGTGTCCTGCAGATCGGCGAAGCGGCGCTGGTGGTCGCCGTCGCCGCCGACCATCGGCAGGCGGCATTCGCCACCTGTGCGGAATTGGTCGACGCGATCAAGGCGCGGCTGCCGGTATGGAAGCGCCAAATCTTCGCCGACGGCACCGACGAGTGGGTCGGCTCGACGTAGCACCGCGGGATCAGCCGCCGGCGAACGGAGGAAGGACGTCGATGGTGTTGCCCGGCCGCAGCGGCTGCATGCGGTCACGAACCGCCACGCCGTCGCACAAGAACGAACACCGCAACAGCAGCGTGGCCAGTTCCGGGGTATCGGCGCCCAGTGTGTCGACCAGTTCGCCGATCGTCGTGCCGGCGGGCACGGTCAGCCGCGCGGAATCGCAGCCCACCGCGGCCTGGGCTGCCGCGAAATAGCGGACCGTCACCTGAACCGAACTGCCCGTCTGCACAGTCACGTCAGCCGCCGATCGCGCTCATCGGGCGGGTCGGCTGCACGAAATCCGGGTCGTCGATGCCGTGGCCGGCCGGCTTGCCCCACATCGCGTGTCGCCAGGCGGTTTCGATCTCGGCGTCGTCGGCGCCGGCTCGCAGCAGGCCACGCAGGTCGGTCTCTTCGATGGCGAACAGACAACTCCGCACCTGTCCGTCTGCGGTGAGCCGGGTGCGGTTACAGGCCGCGCAGAACGGCTGCGACACCGACGCAACGATCCCGATCGTGCCGGTGCGACCGGTCGTCGAGTCGGTGATCCGCCACAACTCGGCAGGCGCCGAATCCCGCGGCGCCCGATCGGGTTTCAGCGCGAACGAGTGCTGCCGGAGCTGGGTGACGACTTGCTCCGCGGTCACCGCAGCCTCCCGGCGCCAACGGTGCTCGGCGTCCAGTGGCATCTGTTCGATGATCCGCAACTGGTAGTCATGGGAGAGGCAGAACCGCACCAACGACACCGCATCGTCGAGGCCGGTCAGCGGGTCCAGGACGGCATTCACCTTCACCGGTCTCAGACCGGCGTCATGGGCAGCGGTCAGGCCAGTGAGTACTTCGGCGAGTTTGTCGCGGCGGGTGATCGCGGCGAAGCGGCTCCCGTCCACGCTGTCCAACGACACGTTCACCCGGTCCAGACCTGCCCGCGCCAGATCGTGAGCGTGCTTGGCCAGCAATACCCCATTGGTGGTCAGCGCAAGTTCTGGCCGCGGCCGCAACGCCGCAGTGGCGGCGATCACCGTGTGAAGATGCTTGGCCAACAATGGTTCTCCGCCGGTAAAGCGCACTTTGGTTATCCCGAGCCGGGTGACGCCGATCCGCACCAATCGCACGATCTCATCGGGCCGGAGCAGCTGCTCGCCGGGCGACCACTGCAGCCCCTCGGCGGGCATGCAGTAGGTGCAGCGCAGATTGCACCGGTCGGTCAGCGACACCCGCAGATCGGTGGCGACCCGGCCGAAGCTGTCGGTCAGCGGACCGGCCGGTTGCCGCCGAGTCGCGGATTGGTCGACCCGACGCGGCATCGACGGCACGCCCAGCGTCGTGATCGTCATGACACCGCCCGATCTCTGGTGGCCCGCTCGCAGGGTTGTCGTAAAAGCATCAGGATCCATTATCCCCTGACCCGCGCCGCGATGCTCGGTTCGTTTCTGTCGGAATCGCCCCCCCGCCTAAGCGGGTCGAGTTGACGACGGCAATGCTCCAGCAATCCGCCAGCGTATTACCAGGGTATCGGCAGGTTGCACTCGGGCGGCCAACTTCTGGCCGGTCAAGCTTAAGGCGTTGCGCTACAACAGCTTCCACGTGTTGACCGGCCGCTGGCAGCTATTCCGGCCGTCCTCGGTGGCGGTTTGTCGGCAGTGCCTGTTGGGTAACTCGCGCAGGTGGCCGCAACGAGCCAATACCGTGAGCGCAGCCCGTTGCTTGAGTGGCTGCGGTTGAAGGGTTATGTCGTCTTCAACCTGCCCCGGGCGGTGACCGCGTTGGGCGCAGCCCTGCTGCTGGGAGTCGCCACAACGCACGTCTACGTGCTGGCGAGGCGGCCGGCGGTGCCGGCGCTCTTTGTAGGCTACGCCGTCGCAGTCGCCGTCTTTTGTGTATTGGCCGCCGTGGCGATGTGGCTGAGCCGATACCCGCGGATGCTGCGGGCGGCATGGATGTGCGGTGACGGAATTTCGGTGTTGTTCATCGCCGCATACCTGATTACCCGACCGGCGCCGCTGCCTGGGCTGGTGGCAATCACCGGCCGATGGGACGTCGCGCCGGCGACGCTGGCGGGCGCATGCGCGCTGGGCTTCCTCGCCGCCCACCTATCGGTTCTGCTCGGCATCAACGTGGCCTACCCACACCATCAGCAATGGTCGGACTGACGGGCACCGCGCTATGACAACCCTCGACTACCCGGTCTGGCTGCGAGTCGACCATTGGCTCAACGTGCTGTTCCTGACGCTGCTCATCCGCAGCGGCATTGAGATCCTGGCTACCCACCCGAAGTTGTACTGGCACGACGACAGTAGACCAGGCAGCGAATGGGCGCGTTTCACCCGCAAGGTGATGCCGACGAACAGGCTCTTCGACACCCTCGACGAAGAGGAGGACTACAGCCCGGTCATCGCACTACCCGGCCACGCGCAGTTGGGCATCGGCCGGCACTGGCATTTCGTCTCGGTGATCGGCTGGATCCTGGTCGGGCTGTCGTACTACATACTTTTGTTCGCGACCGGTCAGTGGCATCGCTACTGGCCGGCATCCTGGTCGATCTTCCCCGAGGCGTGGAACGACATCGTCACCTATTTGACCTTCAACCTGCCGCCGTTGCTGCCGGGCGAGCCACTGGACGCCATGCAGAAGCTCGCCTATGCGGGCGTAGTCTTCATCCTGGCGCCCTTCCAAATCCTCACCGGGGCAGCGCAATCGCCGGCCATCGAAGCCAGGTTCCCGTGGTACGTGCAAATGCTGGGCGGCCGGCAGTGGGCGCGCAGCCTGCATTTCCTCGGACTGGTCAGCTTTCTGGGCTTCATCGTCATCCACCTGTCGATGGTGTTCTTCTGGGGCTGGGGCCGCCTCACCGCGGCGATGATCTTCGGAACCGTCCGCAACACCCACTGGGCGACCGCACTGTCGCTGCTCATCATCGCGACGATCATCGGCATCCACGTCGCCGCCACGATCTGGAGTCTTCGCAAACCCCGAACGGTTCAGCGAGTGCTCGACGCCGTCGTGTCGCTGGTCCGCCGGCCGCTGTTGCGGCCTTTGACATCGCGCCAGAACTACCCGGCCCGACGACTGACCCGGCAACACCGCGTCAACGGCAAGCCACCCTGCTCGGAGGAGTACAAGGTGATGGCGGTGCACAATTTCGTCGACTGGCGACTGCGGGTCGGCGGACTGGTCGAGAACCCCGTGACGCTGGATCTTGCGGCGCTGCGCGCGCTCGGGCAACCGGAAACGCAACGGGTGCTGCACAACTGTGTGCAGGGCTGGACCAGTATCGGCGAATGGAGCGGCCTACACCTGAGCGCGCTCGTTGAGCTGGTGCGTCCGCTTCCCGAAGCGAGATACATCTGCTCGTTGACCATGCAGGACAACGACCGCGACGAGCCCAGTTCGCACGGCGGAGGCCAGTTTTACGAGGTCATGGATCTCGAGCTGGCATACAAGCCGCAGACAATTCTGGCCTTCGAGATGAACGGCAAACCGCTGCCGATCAAGCATGGTGCACCGCTGCGGTTGCGGGTGGAGACCCAAGTCGGATTCAAGATGGCCAAGTGGATCAACCAGATCGAATTCATCAACGACTATTCCGGCATCGGCAAGGGTGCGGGCGGCTGGCGGGAAGACAACGTCTATTACGCCAAGGATGTGGAGATTTGACCTTGCGGCGCCACAGCATTGAAGCCATCAGGAGCAACACGACGTGAATGCGATCCCGCGCGGTGACATCATGGTGCGCCCAGAGTTGACCAGCCTGGTGCCCGTCGACCGAGACCGTGTTCAGGCACAGGTCACGGCGAAAGGCGGACACTGCGGGAACTGTGGCGGCACTGATTTCGACATCGGCCATGCGCTCTACCTCGGTTACCTTTTCCTCGACGAGAACGACGACGCGTACCTGATCGCTTTGACGTGCCGCAACCGGGAGTGCGGTCAGCGCACGGCGATCAGATTGTCCGAGAAACACTTTCTCACCCGCGACCAAACAGCAGCCCGCGCCGCGACGTGGCTGGCCTCGGCTCCCGACGGCGCATAGTCGCAGCCCAAGGCACGGCGCTGAACACCGGCTGGACGAGTCCCATTCGGGCGATCAGATCGGACAAGCCCCGCAAGTCGTCACACAGCGCCTGAAACCGCTGCTCATCCGCCGGCTCGAGCCGCCCCCGCGAGCTGTAATGCACCAGACGCGGCAACCGCCCGGCCAGTGCAGTGCCCCACCTGATGCTGAAGTCATACCTCTCGCCGTCGCTCACCTGCTCCTGCCGGCCGAGTTCCTTGAGCGCCTCCACCAGTTCGGTCAGCCACTCGATGTCGTCGTCGACGGTTATCCCTGCGGGTATCTCACTCATATTCCCATTCATCTCTCACAGATGCGGTTTGGCGACGCTGACCACCAACGGCGTTCCGGCGAAAGTCAGATACACCCGGTGCGGTCCAAGCGCCATGCCCGAAAGCGGCGCCGACCGTTTCGATTGCGGCAGGGCGGCGCGGTAATCGGTGATCCGCAGCAACGGGATGACACCCTGCGGGTAGCCGGTGAAGCTGTTTAATTCCAGTACCGCCACCTCCCGGTCGGTGGCCACGTACACGCGGGTGTCGTCGGTGCCGATTCGGCGGATCGGCGACGGCAGCCGGGTCGCGGCCACTACCTCCATTCCTTCCCCGCCCTGTTTCGACTCGACGGCGTAAAGCACATCGTCGTCCGGACGCGTGACGAAGCTTCGCGTCACCGCAGTCGAATCGGCGGCCGACGAGGCGACGGCCATCGGCAGCGACCCGTGCTCTCTGGGCGGCGACGACGAGCCCTTGTAGTAGCGGATTCCCG
>JAVHWH010000318.1:0-4781 GCA_032159915.1 Mycobacterium sp. | reverse complement strand
CCGCGATTCGCCGGGGTCGGGTGACCTGGCGCGCCCGCGCCGACCAAGCTCGGGAACATCAGCTGGCGCTCACCCGGTGGATTCCTACCCGGGTCGGGGATGTCGCCGACATCGTGGATTGGGCGCCATTACGCGGGCGGACGCCCCTCATGGCGCCATGGAACCTCGCTACCGTGATCGCCGGTGGTGCGGCGGCGATCACAGGGTGGCTACTCGTCGGTCCCTGCACCGTCAAGGACGGCGTGATCATCGTTGCCGTCGGTGCTGCGGCGACGCTCCTTGCGGTGTGTACATCACGCGGACGGCCGTTGGCGGTGGTCGTCGCAGCCCTACTGCTGTCGGGCGCCTACCTGCTGCTTGCGGCGCCCCGGCCGCTGCCGGCGGTTCTGCCGTGGCTTGTGGTGATGATCGCCTACTTGTCCAACACCACGCGCACACTGCGGAAATTCCGGCGCGCAAATCGCTTCATAACGCTGGCACACGCCATAGTCGCCGGGATAGTGCGGCTGGTGGTCGGTCAACCCACGTGGGAAGCGATGCAGCGCCCAGGTGAACGCATTTCCAGGCCGCCGCAGGCGATCCGGTCGCACCCGTGGAACTGATGTCGGTTGCGCTGTCGGCCGCCCAAGCGGGCGCGGCCGTGGGCATGCGGTGGCTGGACCGATGTGGCGACCTCGAGGTCGAGGAGAAGGCGGGCCCTCGTGATCTGGTCAGCCGCGCGGACCGCGAGACGGAGGACGCCATCGTCGACTCGCTGCTCCGAGCCCGTCCCGACGACGGCATACTCGGCGAAGAGCACGGTGCCATCGGCGGTACCAGCGAGGTCGAGTGGGCCGTCGACCCGATCGACGGCACTACCAACTACCTGTACCAGCGGCCCGACTGGGCGGTCAGCGTCGCCGCCCTACGGCGACAGGACCAGCGAGTACTGGCCGCGGCCGTGTGCGAGCCGGTCCTCGGCAGGGCCACAACGGCCTCGTGCGGCGAAGGCGCGTGGTCTGCCGGGCGGCGGCTCCGCTTGCAAAACAAGCATTCACTCGACCAAGCACTGATCGAAATAAATTTCGGTCGCGAAGATCAGCGCAGCAGGGCCGGGGCAATGATCGATGTGCTGGCTCAGCACAGCCGTGACCTTCGGCGCGGCGGCAGCGCTGCCAGCGCGCTTGCCCAGGTGGCGACCGGACGAGCCGACGCGGTGTGGGCGCCGGGTCTGCAGGCATGGGATGGGGCGGCAGGAATTCTGCTCGTGCATGAAGCAGGGGGCGTGGTCGGAGATCTCACCGGCTCGACATCCGGCTGTTGGCCGCCCAGCGGCGATGTACTGGCCGCCGGACCGCTGCTGTGGGGGCCACTGGGCCAATTGCTCGCACCTATTTACGGCCGCTGAGTTTGCCCGGCTCGCTGGCGGGTATCAGAAGGGGAATCTGGCGTTTAGTTCGAGCGCTGCTTCAGCATCCGAGACCGAGGTAGAGCGCTATGTCTATTGCCGCACGCGGCCAGCTCAGCACCGCCGTCCCCTTGAACGACGGCACATTGGAGTCATACGCCAACAGGGTCGACGTCCCGACCTATGACAGACACCGGCTGAAACGCTCGATCGTTCATATCGGGATGGGGAATTTCCACCGCGGGCATCAGGCGGTCTACTTGGATGATCTTGCGTGCCTTGGTGTTTCGCAAGATTGGGGACTGACGGGCATCAGCCTTCGCCACGGACGCACCAAGGAGCTGCTGGCCGGGCAAGACGGGCTGTACACCGTCGTGCAACGCGGTCGCCAGCGTGACACTGCCCGTGTGGTTGGCTCCATCGGCCGGTGGCACTATGCCGCTGAGGATAAATCCGCGGTGCTATCCGCGCTTGCCGACGAGGCGACCCGCCTGGTGACGTTGACGATTACGGGCGACGGCTACTGTCTCGACAATCGAACCGGCGAATTCGACTTCACCCGAAACGATGTGGGCTCCGACCTCAGTATTCCGAACCACTTCTCCACCACGTGGGCATACCTCGCCGAAGCGTTGTCCCGACGACGCCGGGCCGGCCTTCCCCCGTTCACCGTGATGTCCTGTGACAACGTGCCCGAAAACGGCAAAGCCGCCCGCACCGCGTTGGTGTCTTTTGCGACGCTGCGTGACCCGTCTCTCGGGCGTTGGATCGAGCGGCATGTCGCGTTCCCTTCGACGATGGTCGACCGCATTACCCCGGCGACCACGTGGGCCGAGAAGCGATTCGTCGAGCGCAGCTTCGGCATAGTCGATGCCTGCCCGGTGATCGCGGAACCGTTTCGTCAATGGATCATCGAGGACACCTTCTGCGACGGCCGCCCGCCGCTTGAAGAGGTCGGTGTCGATTTCGTTGATGACGTCAGCGGCCACAAGCTGATCAAGACGCGGTTGCTCAACGGAATGCACACTGCGATGGCATATCTGGCTACATTGGCCGGCTATGAGAAAGTCAATGAAGCGGTCGGCGACCCCGTGCTGAGCCGCTACCTCCACCAGCTCATGCAGGAGGAAGTGGCGCCGCTGTTGCCCGCGGTCTCTGGTATCGATGTCCAGGATTACTGCTCGACCACGCTCGACCGCTTCCGCAACCCGCGCATCAGTGACCGGCTGTCACGGTTGGCTGCTCGGGGCTCGGACAAAATGCCGGCCTACCTGTTGCCGTCGTTGCATGAGGCGATCGCTGCCGGTCGTCCGCACACCCTGTTGATGCTGGCCGTCGCCGGATGGGCCCGTTATCTGCGCGGAACCGATTTGCTGGGCCACGACATCGACATTCAGGACTCGCAGGCCGATCTTCTGAAAACCTTGGCGACGCTCGGCAAGAGTTACCCCGATCCCCTGTTGCGCAACCAGGTGGTGTTCAAGGACCTTCGCTTGGTGCCCGGCTTCGTGGAGCGGCTGGGCCAGATGATCGACTCGATAGATAGCCATGGTGTGGCGGCGACACTTCGCCGATATATGACCGAAGACAACCTACGGCAGATGGTGGGCCAATGACGGACGGAAAGGTGATCGTGTTGCGGCGCTTCGATCCCGGCGCTGTCACCACCGTGCTATGCGACGCCGACGGCAACCTGTTTCCGTCCGAAGAACCGGCGTTTGACGCCTCGGTGGAGGTGACGAACCGCTATCTGGCAAGGTTCGGCGTTTCGATTGAGTGCACCGCAGAGGGGCTCCGCGAGCAAACAACCGGCAAGAATTTCCGCACCACAGCAGTTGACCTGGCCGTCAAAGCGGGTGTTCCGATCGACGAGTCACTTGCCCAACGGCATCCAAACGCTGTCATTGCGACCCGCGCCGACGTGATCGCCGGTCGCGCGCTGACCGCCGACGAGCTGGAAGAATGGGTCAGCCGCGAACGCGACCACGTGACAAGCTATTTGGGTTCGGTGCTTCATCCTGACGACCGGGTGCTGAAGCCGCTGCAAGCCCTCGGGTCTCAGTTCGGACTGGCGGCAGTCAGTTCCAGCGCCGCGATGCGACTCGATGCATGTTTCGCCGCCACGGGTCTCGACCGGCTTATTCCGGCCGCGTTGCGATTCAGCGCGGAAGACTCATTGCCGGTGCCGACGAGCAAGCCGGACCCGGCCGTGTATCGCCTGAGCGGTCACGTCCTGGGTATCGGCCCGGCCGAGGCAGTGGCGGTCGAGGACTCCGTTCCCGGGGTGCTCTCGGCGGTCGCGGCGGGATTCGTCACCATAGGCAACGTGATGTTCGTCCCGCCGTCCGAAAAACGCGCGCGTGCAACAGATTTAGCGCGCGCGGGAGCGAGCGCAATCAGCAATTCATGGTGGGCGATCGCCGATCTCCTGCAGGGGACCCAGGACAGCGTCGGCCAGGTGTTCACCGCAGCCGGCGCCCATCGCTAACGCTGTTCCCGGCGCCGATGACACACACGCATTATGCGCGCGTTTGCCACGCCGTGGAATACAACCATCCTCCTCGCGCCGCTAGGGGGCTGTTTGCTGGCCCATGCCGCGCGTTGGTCGCGTTAGACTCGCGGTGGCGATGGAATGGGAATGGTGGTTCCGCTTCCACGTAAGGCGACACGACGAAGCCCACCATCTTGAGCACACAGGATTTCCCGCGTCGCCGCCCGACGCCAGAAATTGGCTTTGGGGTCGGCCACAGCGATGGCGGGCCGAAGATGCTCAGTAGCATGCGATGCATGTCCATCAAACTCGAGAACGTCGGCATCGCCGTCCGCGACCTTGCGGCGACGCTCTCCTTTTTCACCGACCTCGGTCTCACGGTCGTCGGCCGCGACACGATCAGTGGTGGGTGGGCCGACACTGCCGTCGGTCTTGATGGCAACCACGCCAACATTGCGATGCTCCAGACGCCAGATGGTTATGGTCGCCTTGAGCTCTTCGAGTACATCCATCCCGAAGCGATTGAGTCAAACCCCGTAGTTCCCAATGAGATCGGCATGCACCGCGTTGCATTCTCCGTCGACGACATCGACAAAGCCATCGAGATAGCCGCGAGGCATGGATGCCATCCGCTTCGCGGCGTGGCGACTTACGAGGATGTCTACAAGCTCGCCTACGTCCGCGGACCCAGCGGCATCATCGTGATGCTCGCCGAGCGGCTGAAGCAGAGTTGACGGTGCAACCGCCGCATCGCCGCGCGAGTTGGGGGCAAGATCTCAGTCAACGATCATTCCGCCGGTGAGGTTGGCGACGGTGCCGGTGATGGCTGCGGCTTGGTCCGACGCAAAGAATGCCGCTGCCTGACCGAACTCGAGCAGCGTGGTGGCCCGTCTGCGGTGAGTC
>JAVHWH010000267.1:0-8099 GCA_032159915.1 Mycobacterium sp. | reverse complement strand
GTCGGTGACCGGGGTGCTGGTCGCCAACCGTCAGGGCATCGGCGTCATCCATGCGCCGTCGGTAATCCTGGCCACCGGCGGGCTGGGCCATCTCTACAGCGCGACCACCAACCCCGAGGCCTCGACCGGCGACGGGATCGCGCTGGCGCTGTGGGCCGGCGTCGCGGTGAGCGACATCGAGTTCATTCAGTTCCATCCGACGATGCTGTTTGACGGCGCCGCCGGCCGCGGCCCAGGCAAGCGTTGCCCGTTGGTCACCGAAGCGATCCGCGGCGAGGGCGCGTTTCTGGTTGACGGCCACGGTAATTCGGTCACCGCAGGTGTGCATCCGATGGGCGATCTGGCCCCCCGCGATGTGGTGGCATCCGCTATCGACGCCCGGCTGCAAGCCACCGGTGACCCGTGCGTGTTCCTCGACGCCCGTGGCATCGCCGACTTCGAGCGCCGCTTCCCGACCGTCACCGAATCGTGCCGGGCCGCCGGCGTCGACCCGACCACCGAGCCGATCCCGGTGGTTCCGGGTGCGCATTACAGCTGCGGTGGCGTGGTGACCGACGTGCACGGTCAGACTGAACTACCCGGGCTGTTCGCCGCCGGTGAAGTCGGCCAAACCGGGATGCACGGCGCCAATCGGTTGGCGTCCAACAGCTTGCTGGAGGGTTTGGTTGTCGGGGGACGGGCGGGTAAGGCGGCGGCCGCACATGCGGCCCAGACCGGACCGGTGCGCGCCGCGGTGGTGGAACCGGCCTGTCGCACAACGCTTGTGCGCCACGACCTGCAGCAAGCGATGAGCCACCGCGCATCGGTGGTGCGTGACGCCGATGGCCTCCGCCGGCTGATCGATACGCTGTCGGCCTCGCCCCCGGCGGCGGTGCTGAGCCGCGCCGGCCTCGAAGCCGCCGCGCTGACCGTCACCGCGCAGGCGGTGGCCGCCGCCGCGCTCGCCCGCGAAGAGAGCCGGGGCTGCCACCACCGCGCCGAATACCCCGACGCGGCCGACACTCCGGCTCGCAGTCTGGTTGTCCGGCTGGCCGCTGACTGCAGCGCGGAGGTCGAGACGCTGGCGGCGGTCTGCTGATGGTCCTCGCACCGGGCGAGCTCATCGAGGCTCGCGCCACGATCAGCCGTGCCCTCGAGGAGGACCTGCGCTACGGGCCCGACGTCACGTCGCGCGCGACGGTCCCGGACGGCGCCCGCACCACGGCGTCGCTGATCACCCGCGAGCCGGGGGTGGTCGCCGGGGTCGACATTGCGCTGCTGGTGCTCGACGAGGTCCTCGGGGCCGACGGATACCGGGTTCTGGACCGCGTCGAGGACGGCGCGCGACTGCAACCGGGCGGGCCGCTGCTGACAGTCGAGGCGCAGACGCTCGGTCTGCTGACCGCCGAACGGACCTTGCTGAACCTGGTGTGTCACCTGTCCGGGGTTGCCACCGCGACGGCGGCGTGGGTCGACGCCGTGCACGGCACGAAGGCACAAATCCGGGATACCCGCAAGACGTTGCCGGGTTTGCGTGCCTTACAGAAGTACGCGGTGCGCGTGGGCGGCGGCGTCAACCACCGCCTCGGGTTGGGCGATGCGGCATTGATCAAGGACAACCACGTCGCCGCCGCGGGATCAGTCGTCGCGGCGCTGCGCGCGGTGCGGGCCGCCGCACCGGATCTGCCGTGCGAGGTCGAAGTCGACTCGCTCGAGCAACTCGACGACGTCTTGGCCGAGGGTGCCGAGTTGGTGTTGCTGGACAACTTCCCGGTCTGGCAAACCCAGATTGCGGTCCAGCGTCGCGATGCGCAGTCGCCGGCCACCAAACTCGAGTCCTCAGGCGGACTTTCGCTGGACACCGCCGCCGAATACGCCGGCACGGGTGTGGATTACCTCGCCGTCGGCGCGCTCACCCATTCGGTGCGGGTGCTCGATATCGGTCTGGACGTCTAGCGGCTGCCCGGCGATCACCACAGCGGCGGTGCGGCGCCACGGCCGAAACCCCACGTCGACTGGCCCAGTCTCGGTTTGCTCACTTCATCGGGCACTCGCTGAAACTCCGCCTCCAGCAACGCTTCCGCGTCCGATCCCGCGCTGATGGCCGAACAGGGCGTCCTGAATTCGCAGTCACGGCAATGCCCGGCAAACGTCGGGTAGATGGTTGGCCAACCGGTCATATCCACCGCCTCGGCGGCGATCAGCGCCCCCACCGAGGTGATCTCGTGGCGGCTGCGGCGAATGCGAGTACGACGTAACAGCCCCGCTGTGCGCTGATCGGTGCGTTCCGTCGCGTCGCCGCGTGATGCCTGCGCCGACACCCGTTGGTGTTGCGGGACCGATCGACCACCGCCGCTGGCCTCGTGTTGGGCGACCGCTTTCGGCGCGCCTCTCATTGCTGACCCGGCGGGTGGGAATTCGAGCGGGCCGCCGATGCGCACTTCGTTGTGGATGGTGCCGGATACCTGGACTCCGATGTAGTCGTGCTCGAACGCCCAACAGGCCGCCACCGCCTGCTCGTCGCGGTCCCACCGATCGACGTCCTGCCATTCGTCGACGATCTGATGGCAGACCACCCAATACTCGTCGGCGGCGTCGACGGCCACCAGATCGATCCGGCACCGATAGATCACCGGTGAGCCGTCATGCACCAACAATCCGCACTCGAGGTCGTCGAGATCCGGGACCAGCGCTTCGACGTCGAGGTTGATCTTGACCGGCGCGAAGTCGTCGACCGCATGCGCCCAGGCGTCATAGCAGTCCAGGAGCGCCGCCCCTTGGTTGAGCGATTCGGTTGCCCCGGCCTCGTCCAGCGACCGCTCGAGCGCCTTGTGCACCAACGGCTGGGTCACCTCGTGCTGCCAGTCCCAGGTGCCCGGGTAGTAATACACGGTTAGCGCGTCCTTGAGTGCGGCAGGCAGCGCGGGTTCGACGGACCTGCTGGACCGCAGGTTGCGACGATGCGGCGAGGCGAAGTCCCACTGTCGCCGGCAGCGTTTGAACCGGGTGCGTTCCGTTGCGGTGATTCGGTAGTCGACCATCTGTCCAACCGTTCAGTGCTGGTGGGCGTGGTGGGACTGGGGCTCGTCGACCGGCCACCGACACCGGTCGGCGGTGTTGGCTGCGGCGCCGGTTTCCATGACGGTCAAGAATCGCCAGTCGTAGGAGTCGCCACGGCGTTTCATGTACGCGGGGTCATCGCGATCGGGGCCTGCCGCCACGATCGAGGCAAACAATTCGTCTCGAGTCATACCAGCGCCCCGTCTGTTCAGGATAGGCACGCTGAGCGCCGCAATCTAGCGGCTGAGCAAGCGGCGCGCGGCCGGTTTGGCGGCCTCAAGCGCACGCACGTCGCCGGCGATACGCGATAAGATCAGCGCCCCCTCGATCAACGAAATCACCGCAACAGCTGTGCTTTCCGACTCGGCAGCGGGCCATCCATCGGTCTGCAGCCGCTCCTCGATCGCGCGACACCAGCCCGCGAAGGCCCGCGCTGACGCCTCCCGCACCAGCGAACTGGCATTCACCGACTCGGTCGCGATCGGCTCGATCGGGCATCCGTCGCGCCCGTCCGCTGCCAGCCCGCCCACCAAAAGATCAACCCAGCGATCGACGATGTCGGCCACCGGATGACCGCCGGCCAGAAGTCTGCGTAGCAGTTGCTCGATGACCGCCCCGCTACCGTCCACGACTGCGGCCGCCAACTGTTGTTTGCCCCGCGGGAAGTGGTGATACAGCGAGCCGGGCTTCACGCTTGCCTCGTCGAGGATCTGGGTGAGCCCGGTTGCGGCGTAGCCCTGCCGGCGGAACAGGCTGGCCGCGGTGCTCACCAGCGCATCCCGGCTGCGATCGGGTCTCGGCATGTCTTGACAATACTTGAACGATCACTCAAGAATGCTGAGATGAGACAGCTGACGTTCGACGAGCCCGGGCGATACGGATGGCGTGACGTTTCCGAGCCGGAGATCACTCAGCCGCTGCAAGCCCTGGTCAAGCCCTTGCTGGTGGCGTGTTGTGACCTCGACGTCGCTGTCGCGCGCGGAACTGCGCCGCTACCGCCCGGCTATGCGGTCGGACACGAGGGAGTAGGGCAGGTCGTCGCAGTCGGCGACGCCGTCACGGGTGTCAGCGTGGGTGACCGCGTGGTGGTGCCGTTTCAGATCAGCTGCGGGACCTGCCGCGAATGCCGTCGTGGTGTGACGAGTACATGCGGTTCGGTGCCGTTGATGGCGATGTACGGGCTGGGTCCGCTCGCCGGCCTCGACGGCGGCGGTTTCATGTCCGACCTGGTGCTCGTCCCCTACGCCGATGCGATGCTGATCCCACTTCCGGCGACCGTCGATCCGATCGCCGTCGCCTCGATGTCGGACAACATTCCCGACGGCTGGCGCGCTATCGGCCCATTCCGGGCGGAACTGGCCGACCTCGACCCGTCCGATCGCCGCGTCCTGGTGATCGGCCGACTGTCAATCGGCATGTATGCGGCAGCACTGGCGGTGGCGTCGGGCTGCCAGGTCGACTACGTCGACACTGACCCGAGCCGCCTTGCTGCGGCGGAGAAGCTCGGCGCGGTGGTGCACGACGCGGCCAAGCCGGACAAATCCTGGGACCCCTATCCGGTCACCGTGCACACCACCGGCGATCCGTCGCTGCTGGCCGCGGCGTTGCGCGCCACCTGGCCCGACGGGGTGTGCACCGATACCGGGATCTACTTCCAGGCCGGCGTCGAGATACCGATGCTGCGCACGTACACCCGCGGTGTGCGATTGGTCACCGGCCGGGTCAGTGCTCGGGCCGTGATTCCAGAGATCTTGGAGTTACTGGCGGACGGCTGCGACCTGTCCCCGGTCGTCGACCGCGTAGTGCCGTGGGAAGATGCGCCATCGGTCTGGCCGGCGATGACCGGCAAGACGGTATTCAGTCGCGTCTAGCTTCTACGCGATATCGGCGACGAACATGCCGACCCGGCCGATCTGGCGCTTGGCCAGCCACGGCAGCCCGTCGCTGTCGCTGCCCGCCGGCAGCACCCGGGGGTTGATCAGGTGAACTTCTTTGCGGATGAAGTGCAGGTCGGCTTCGCCTGCGGCGAGCACGTTTTTGACCCAGTTGGTCTTTCCGTGGGCCAGCGCGATGGCCAGCACATTGCCCTTGCGGTAGGCCGTGACGACGGTCTCGTACGACTTGCCCGAGGTGCGGCCCCGATGCTTGATCACCGAGAAACCGGGGATGTAGCGCGCGATCGGCTGTACCACCGGGTTGAAATACTTGATCTGGAAGTTTTCCAGCCAGGGCGGGAAAATCATCGGAACGCCCGGGGCGTTGTTGGGATGGTCCTTCGCGGACATGGCGACTCCCTCGTGTATTCCAGTGCGGTCACTGTACCGGTCCGATATGCGGTTGCTCTGCTCTGGGACAATGGTTGGCGTGACTGTGATGGCGCGCATCGACCTGCGGGGTGGCGACTTGTCCGTCGCCCGGTTGCGGGCGGCGTTGCCCCGTGGCGGAGTGGACGTGGAGGCCGCCCTTTCCACGGTGCGACCGATCGTCGACGCGGTTGCCGATCGAGGCGCTGAGGCCGCACTGGACTACGGCGAATCGCTGGACGGCGTCCGGCCACCATCGGTCCGGGTGCCCAGCACCGAGTTGGATGCCGCGCTGGCCGGTCTGGACCGCGAAGTCCGGTTGGCGTTGGAGGTGGTGATCGAGCGCACCCGTGCGGTGCACGCCGATCAGCGCCGGTCGGATGCGACGACCACGCTGGGCCCGGGTGCCACCGTGACCGAGCGGTGGGTGCCGGTCGAGCGGGTCGGCCTGTACGTTCCCGGCGGCAACGCGGTGTACCCGTCGAGCGTCGTGATGAACGTCGTGCCGGCGCAGACCGCCGGCGTCGGCTCGCTGGTGGTGGCCAGCCCGCCGCAGGCCCAGGGCCGCTCCGACAGGTTTCGGGGGCTGCCTCATCCGACGATCCTGGCCGCCGCCCGGCTGCTCGGCGTCGACGAGGTGTGGGCGGTCGGCGGAGCCCAGGCGGTGGCGCTGATGGCGTACGGCGGCGTGGACACCGACGGCGCCGAGCTGATGCCGGTCGACATGATCACCGGTCCGGGCAACATCTACGTCACCGCAGCCAAGCGGCTCTGCCGCTCGCGGGTGGGCATCGACGCCGAAGCCGGGCCGACGGAGATCGCCATCCTGGCTGATCACACGGCCGATCCGGAGCACGTCGCCGCCGACTTGATCAGCCAAGCCGAGCATGACGAAATGGCGGCCAGTGTTCTGGTGACGCCGAGCACCGAGCTCGCCGACGCCACCGACGCCGAGCTGGCCGCGCAGTTGGAGACCACCGTGCACCGTCAGCGGGTGACCACCGCGCTGGCCGGGCGCCAGTCGGCCATCATCCTGGTCGACGACATTGATGCCGGAATCCGCACCGTCAACGCTTATGCCGCTGAGCACTTGGAGATCCAGACCGCGAATTCGGACCAGGTTGCCGCCCAGATCCGTTCGGCCGGAGCGATCTTCGTCGGTGCCTACTCACCAGTCAGTCTGGGCGACTACTGCGCCGGCTCCAACCACGTGCTGCCGACAGCGGGCAGCGCCGCCCACTCCAGCGGTCTGTCGGTGCAGACCTTCCTGCGCGGTATCCACGTCGTCGACTACACCGAGGCCGCGCTCAAAGACGTGTCCGCGCATGTGATCACCCTGGCCGGCGCCGAGGATCTGCCCGCGCACGGCGAAGCGGTACGGCGGAGGTTCAGTCAATGACCAGCCGCCCGTCACTAGACGATCTGCCGCTGCGCCGGGACTTGCGCGGCAAATCCCCCTATGGTGCGCCGCAACTCGAGGTTCCGGTACGGCTGAACACCAATGAAAACCCGCACCCGCCCAGCAAGGCGCTCGTCGACGACGTCGTCGCATCGGTGCGGGAGGCCGCTGTTGATTTGAATCGCTATCCAGACCGCGACGCGGTGGCGTTGCGCACTGATCTGGCCGCCTATCTCAGCGTGCAGACCGGGGTCCGGCTCGGCATGGAAAACCTGTGGGCGGCAAATGGATCCAACGAGATCCTGCAGCAGCTGCTGCAGGCCTTCGGCGGCCCGGGACGCAGCGCGATCGGCTTCGTGCCGTCGTATTCGATGCACCCCATCAACTCCGACGCAACCCGCACCGAATGGCTCGAAACTTTCCGCGCCGCCGACTTCAACCTCGACATCGACGCCGCGGTGGCCGCGGTGACCGAGCGCCGCCCTGATGTGGTTTTCGTCACGAGCCCCAATAACCCGACCGGCCAGAGCATTTCGCTTGCCGACCTGCGCCGGCTGCTGGATGCCGCACCCGGCATCGTGATCGTCGACGAGGCATACGGCGAGTTCTCCGCACAGCCCAGCGCCGCGGCGCTGGTCGGGGACTACCCGACCAAGCTGGTGGTGAGTCGCACCATGAGCAAGGCATTCGCCTTCGCCGGCGGTCGGCTGGGTTATCTGGTCGCAACGCCCGCGGTGATCGACGCGATGCTGCTGGTGCGGCTGCCCTATCACCTGTCCTCGGTCACCCAGGCAGCTGCGCGAGCCGCCCTGCGCCACGCCGACGACACGCTGGCCAGCGTCGCGACGCTGATCTCCGAGCGCGAACGGGTGGCACTGGCGTTGAGCGCTATGGGTTTTCAGGTTGTCCCGAGCGACTCGAACTTCGTGTTGTTCGGGCTGTTCGCCGACGCGCCGGCCACCTGGCAGCGCTACCTGGAAGCGGGCGTCCTGATCCGCGATGTCGGCATCCCCGGACACCTGCGCACCACGATCGGGCTGGCCGTCGAGAATGACGCATTCCTGTCTGCCAGCGCGAAATTGGCCGCCACCGAATTGGCCCAGCCGTTAGGAGCCTCATGACTGCCGGCCGTCGCGCACGCGTCGAACGCACCACCAAAGAATCCGAGATCGTCGTCGAGCTCGACCTCGACGGCACCGGGCAGGTGCACATCGACACCGGTGTCCCGTTCTACGACCACATGCTCACCGCACTGGGCACCCACGCCAGCTTCGACCTGACCGTGCGCGCCAAAGGCGACGTCGAGATCGAAGGGCACCACACCATCGAGGACACCGCGATCGTGCTCGGTCAGGCGC
>JAVHWH010000248.1:0-4613 GCA_032159915.1 Mycobacterium sp. | reverse complement strand
TCAGAACAGCCGGCCACCGTCTACGCCGAAGAAGTGCAGGTGCGCCGGCTGTGGATGCAGACGCACCCGAGCACCGCGCGGCGGCGGGTCGCGGCCGTCGACTCGGGCCACGATTGGGTGCGAGAATATGTTGTCCGCAGCGGTGATTCGCCCATAAAGATAGGCGTCCGCGCCGAGTTCTTCGACCACCTCAACTTGCATCTCGACGCCGGTTCCGCCGACTTCCAAGTGTTCCGGCCGGACGCCGACGACTACTTCATCGGTCGCAGAGGAGATCGAGCGCGGCAATGAGACCGACCAGTCCCCCAGCGCGACACAGTGATCGACAACCGGAACGGTCAACAGGTTCATGGCCGGCGACCCGATGAATTCCGCCACGAATATGTTGACTGGATCCCGGTACAGCTCACGCGGTGCCGCGCACTGCTGCAGGACCCCGTCCCGCAGCACCGCAACGCGGTCACCCATGGTCATCGCCTCGACTTGGTCGTGGGTGACGTAGATGGTGGTGGTGCCCAACCTTCGTTGCAGCCCGGCAATATGATTGCGGGTCTGCACCCGTAACTTCGCGTCCAGATTGGACAGCGGTTCGTCCATCAAGAACACCTGCGGTCGACGGACGATTGCGCGTCCCATCGCGACGCGCTGGCGTTGGCCACCGGACAGATCTTTCGGCTTGCGATCCAGGTATGGCTCCAGATCGAGCAACCGCGCCGCGTCCAGAACCCGTTGGCTGATCTCGGTTTTCGGCATCCTAGCGATCTTGAGCGCGAAACCCATGTTTTGAGCGACCGTCATGTGCGGGTAGAGCGCATAGTTTTGGAAGACCATCGCGACGTCGCGATCCTTGGGATCGTCGTCGGTGACGTCGCGGGCACCGATCAAGATGCGCCCGGAGTCGACCGTCTCCAACCCGGCGATCATGCGCAACGACGTGGTCTTGCCGCACCCGGAGGGTCCGACCAGCACCACGAACTCGCCGTCGGCGACGTCGAGGTCCAAATGGTCGACCGCGGGACGCGACGCACCCGAATAGCGCCGCGTCGCCTGCTCGAAACTCACTGCGGCCACCAGCTAGCCGCCGAGTCCGGTGACGGCGATGCCACGAATGAAGGCGCGCTGCGCAATCACGTACACAAACAACAGCGGCAATAGAATGAGGACAGAGGCGGCCATCAACACCGGCCATCGCGAAACGTACTCACCCTGCATCCGAACCAGTCCCAGAGTCAGCGTCGAAATGCTGTTGCGCTGAATCATCAACAGGGGCCACAGGAAATCGTTCCAGACGTTCACCCAGGTGAGCACCGCCAACACCATTACCGCCGGCTTTGCATGCGGAAGCAGTATTCGCCAGTAGATTTGCCAAGGGGTACAGCCGTCCAGGATTGCCGCCTCTTCGAGTTCGTCGGGCAGGGTGCGGAAGAACTGGCGCATCAAGTAGGTACCGAACGCGCTGCCGAAGAGCCCGGGCACGATCATGGCCCATGGCGTGTCGGTCAGCCCGGCCGTACGCATCAGAATGAACTGGGGGATCACCGTGACGGTCAGCGGAACCATCAGGGTACCCAGATACAAGAGGAACAACGTGTCGCGTCCCCGAAATCGCAGTCGCGCGAACGCGTATCCGGCAAGTGAGCAGAAGAAGACCTGACCGGCACTGATACACCCGGCATACAGGACCGAGTTGAAGAACATTCGCCAGAACGGCATGACGGCGAAGACCTCGCGATAGTTCGACCATTGCGGTTGCGCCGGAAACAGTGTCGGCGAGGTGATTTCCCCGGCACGCTTCAGCGAGCCAGACACCGCCCACAGAATCGGGAAGAGGGCGCAGGTGGCGATCGCTGTCAGCGCGGCGTACACCGCGACACCACGAAGAACTTTGCGTTTGCTTGCACCTACGGTTACGCCCACGACTTCTCCTCCTGCGCCGCGCGACGGCGCCCCAGCCGCAACTGCACCACGGTCAGCACCAGCAAGATGGCGAACATCACCCACGCTAACGCTGAGGCGTAACCGAATTCGAGGAAGGCGAAGGCGTGCTGGAACAGCATGATGCCGAGAACATAGGTCGCCGTTTCCGGTCCGCCATTGCGTCCGGTGAGCACGTAAACCAGATCGAACGCCTGGAACGCATGGATGATCGAGATGACGACAACGAACGAAACGGCGCCGCGGATCAACGGCACGGTGATCCACCCGAACTGGCGTAGCTCACCGGCACCGTCGAGCCGGGCGGCCTCGTACAGGTTTTCCGGCACACCTTGCATAGCGGCCAACAAGATGACAGTCGCGAAAGGCACACTGCGCCAGACACTGACGATACAGAGCGACGTCATGGCCCACTTGGGATCCACCAGCCACGGGATGGGGCCGATCCCGACCCAGCCGAGCACGATGTTGAGCAGGCCGTTGTGGGTGTTGAAGACGAACTGCCACACCACCGCGATCACCACCGATGACACCGCGAGTGGCACGAAGATGATCGTTCGGAAAACGGCGATTGCCTTGATCTTCCGGTTGAGCACGCCGGCGACTGCCAGACTGATGAGGACGGTTGGCACGACGGTGCCCACCACATAGATCAGCGTGTTGCTCATCGCGATGCTGAACAGCGGGTCCTCGGTGAACAGGCTGCGGTAATTCGCCAGTCCGACGAACTTCGCCGGGGTGAACATGTCCCAGTTGTGCAAGCTCATGTACATCGAGAACCCGAGCGGAAACAGCATGAATACGGCGACCGCCGCCAGGTTGGGTGCGACGAACAGGCGACCGGCTCGTGCGCGTCGCATGGAAAGTCCGCGACGCCGGGCCCCGGTGGCAGTAGACGTACCGGCAGCTGTCATGGAGTTCGGAGCACCTCGTCGACGTGGCGCGACAGCGTGTCGGTCAAGGTTGTCGCGGGGCGGGCCCCGCGCAGAACCGGGCCGATGTTGCGATCCAGCAGCGCGGCGATCTTCGGCCAGGCAGGGGTGACCGGCAGTCCCTCGGCATGCCCTGGGCCGCCGGTCAGCACTGCGATGTTGCCGATTCTCTTGTGCGCCTGAGCGAAACCGTCCGAATGGATCACCGACCTCAGCACCGGCACGAACAGGCCCGATTCCGCGGTGACGGCCTGCCCCACCGGGCCGGCGGCGAATTTGAGGAACTCCCATGCCTGTTTCTTGCGCGGACTACTCGCTGCGATCGCCAGCCCGGTGGTGCCGATATTCGAGTGAGCAGCGTGGCCTTTCGGCCCGATCGGCAACACCGCGATATCGAAATCCAGATCTTTAGCGCGATCGAGCGTCTGGTATCGCCAATGTCCGCCGAGCGCCATCGCGGCGTGACCAGAGGTGAAGAGGTCGGTGGTGGCCATGGACTGGGCCTCCGACGCGGTGGGCGCGACTCCGTGCCGGTTGGCCAGATCCGCGTAGAACTGGATGCCCTCGATGAACGCGGCGTCGTCAAAGTTGAGATGGGTCGGGTTCATCCGGGGATTCGACCATGGGACACCGTTGTTCATCCCGAACAACAGGGCTGAGTAATACGGAGCCCAGGTGTCGACGAATCCCCACTGCGTGACGCGATCGGATCGGTCCCGCTTCGTGAGAGCCATTGCCGCGTCGAGGAATTCGTCGAAAGTCCACGTCTCGTTCCACCGACCGGGAGGTGGATGCACGCCGGCTTCCGCGAACAGAGTCTTGTTGTAGAACAGGTAGTTACCCGACCACTGCTCCGGAAACGCGTACTGCCCGCCGTTGTAGGTGAACGTCTCGTACAGCGAAGGCACGCTGTCTGCCTTGAGTTCGGTGGCGAACATCTTGTCGTGCGCCAACATCGAGTTGAGGTCGAGCAGCACTCCACGCTCGGCCAACCCCGAGTAGGTGAATTCCCACGCCATCAGGACATCGGGGCACTTTCCCCCGGCGCAGTAAATCGAGACGTGTTGCAGCGCGTCGGGACCGGACAGCAACGTTCGCACTTTGATGTCGGGATGCCTGCGGCGGAAGGCTTCGACCACCCGCAGCCGGGCATCCGCCTCCTCGGGATTGGCTGCGAAGAAGAAGGTCAGTGCGTCGTCATCCGAACTGCACGCGGTGGACCACAGGGCTGTCGACGCCGCACCGATCGCGCCGGCTCCGCGTAGCAAGGTTCGCCGATCAAAAGGTCTACCGCGACCCGCGGCGGCACTGCCCGTCACCGGCTTGCCACGATCGCGACGCCCGCCGCGCGTAGAGCGTCAAGAGCGGCTGCGGTGGACTTCTCCCCTACGCCGACCGTCAAATCCCGCAGCACCCGGGTAGCCAAGCCCTGCCGCGCCGCGTCTTCCGCGGTCCGTCGCACGCAATGATCGGTGGCGATGCCGACCACGTCGATCTCGTCGACCTGGCGCTGGCGAAGCCAGTCCGCGAGCGGGATTCCCTGCTCGTCCTGGCCGCTGAAGCCGCTGTACCCGGCGTCGCAGGCGCCCTTGGCGAAAACCGCCTCGAACCGCCCGGCATCCAGGTCGTGGTGGAACTGAGCGCCGGTGCTGTTGGCGCGGCAGTGCGGCGGCCACGACGAGATGTAATCCGGGTGATCGGAGAAGTGGTCACCCGGGTCGATGTGCTGATCCTGCGTGGCCACCA
>JAVHWH010000242.1:0-9809 GCA_032159915.1 Mycobacterium sp. | reverse complement strand
TGTTCCAGGCCGTCGGCGTCGACGAAGGCGTGCTCAGTGAATACTTCACCGGGTTGGCCTGTCCCACCGGCGGAATCAACCTCGCCGACATTGCCGCCGACGTTGCGGCCCGCCACTCGCTGGCCTTCCTGGACCGGCCCGACGAGCGGGCGCACCGCGAACTCGAGGTGGGCGGGGAATACCAGTGGCGCCGCGAAGGCGAATACCACCTGTTCAACCCGGACACCGTCTTCAAATTGCAGCACTCCACCCGCACCGGCCAGTACCAGATCTTCAAGGAGTACAGCCAACTGGTCGACGACCAGAGCGAGCGGATGGCCTCGCTGCGCGGGCTGCTGAAGTTCCGCGACGGACTCCGCCCGCCGGTACCCCTGGACGAGGTGGAGCCGGCCAGTGAGATCGTCAAGCGATTCTCGACCGGTGCGATGAGCTACGGCTCGATCTCCGCCGAGGCGCACGAGACGCTGGCCATCGCGATGAACCGGCTCGGCGGCCGGTCGAACTCGGGTGAAGGCGGCGAGCACTTCGGCCGATTCGACCGCGACCCCAACGGTGACTGGCGCCGCAGCGCGATCAAGCAGGTCGCGTCGGCCCGCTTCGGTGTCACCTCGCACTACCTGAGCAACTGCTCCGACATCCAGATCAAGATGGCCCAGGGCGCCAAACCCGGTGAGGGCGGCCAGCTCCCGGCCGGCAAGGTCTACCCGTGGATCGCCGAGGTGCGACACTCCACCCCCGGGGTGGGCCTGATCTCTCCGCCGCCGCACCACGACATCTATTCGATCGAGGACCTGGCCCAGCTGATCCACGATCTCAAGAACGCGAACCCGCAGGCCCGAATTCACGTGAAACTGGTCTCCGAGAACGGCGTCGGTACCGTCGCCGCCGGTGTGTCCAAGGCGCACGCCGACGTGGTGTTGATCTCCGGCCATGACGGCGGCACCGGGGCCACCCCGCTGACGTCGATGAAGCACGCCGGCGCGCCGTGGGAACTCGGCCTGGCCGAGACCCAACAGACGTTGCTGCTCAACGGGTTGCGCGACCGGATCGTCGTCCAGGTCGACGGCCAGCTCAAGACCGGCCGTGACGTGATGGTCGCGGCGTTGCTCGGCGCCGAGGAATTCGGTTTTGCCACAGCGCCTTTGGTGGTGTCGGGCTGCGTGATGATGCGGGTGTGCCACCTGGACACCTGCCCGGTCGGCGTCGCCACGCAGAACCCGGTGCTGCGCGAGCGGTTCGCCGGCAAGCCGGAATTTGTGGAGAACTTCTTCCTGTTCATCGCCGAAGAGGTCCGGGAATACATGGCACAGTTGGGGTTCCGCACCGTCAACGAGGCGGTCGGCCAAGTCGGCTCGCTGGACACCACGCTGGCGCGGGCACATTGGAAGGCGCACAAGCTCGACCTTTCACCGGTGCTGCACGAGCCGGACTCGGCCTTCATGAACCAAGACCTGTACAACAGCTCCAAGCAGGACCACGGCCTGGACAAGGCGCTGGACCAGCAGCTGATCGTGATGAGCCGTGAGGCGCTGGACTCCCAGAAGCCGGTGAAGTTCTCCACCACGATCGCCAACGTCAACCGCACCGTCGGCACCATGCTCGGTCACGAGGTGACCAAAGCCTATGGCGGCCAAGGCCTGCCGGACGGCACTATCGACATCACCTTCGAAGGCTCAGCCGGCAACAGCTTCGGCGCATTCTTGCCCAGCGGCATCACGCTGCGGGTCTACGGCGACGCCAACGACTATGTCGGCAAGGGCCTGTCGGGTGGACGCGTGGTGGTCCGGCCGCCGGACAACGCCCCGCCGGGTTACGTCGCCGAAGACAACATCATCGGCGGCAACGTCATCCTGTTCGGCGCCACCAGCGGCCAGGCGTTTCTGCGTGGTGCGGTCGGTGAGCGGTTCGCCGTGCGCAACTCCGGCGCACATGCGGTGGTCGAGGGCGTCGGCGATCACGGCTGCGAATACATGACCGGCGGCAAGGTGGCGATCCTGGGCAGCACCGGCCGCAACTTCGCGGCCGGCATGTCCGGCGGCATCGCCTACGTCTACGACCCCGAGGATGCGTTGGAAGCCAACCTCAACTCCGAAATGGTGGGCCTGGAGATTCTTGACGAGGACGACCTCGAGTGGCTGCAGCAGATGCTGAAGGCACACCTCGAGGCCACCGACTCCGCGGTCGCCCAGCGCATTCTGGCCGACTGGGACGCCGAGCGGCACTGCTTCGCCAAGGTGATGCCACGCGACTACAAGCGGGTGCTCGAGGCGATCGCCGAGGCGGAGCGCACCGGCACCGACCCCGAAGAGGCGATCATGGCGGCCGCCAGTGCCTGATCACAAGGGTTTCCTCAAGTACACCGAGCGCGAGACGCCCAAGCGCCGGCCGGTGGACCTGCGCCTGCGCGACTGGAACGAGGTCTACGAAGACTTTCCGCACGCGACACTGCAGCACCAGGCGAGCCGCTGCATGGACTGCGGAATCCCGTTCTGCCACAACGGTTGTCCACTGGGCAACCTGATCCCGGAATGGAACGACCTGGTCCGCACCGACCGCTGGCATGAGGCCATCGAGCGGCTGCACGCGACCAACAATTTCCCCGAGTTCACCGGCCGGCTCTGCCCGGCGCCGTGCGAGTCGTCCTGCGTGCTGGGCATCAACCAGGACTCGGTGACGATCAAGCAGATCGAAGTCGAGATCATCGACAACGCCTTCGACAAAGGCTGGGTGGTGCCGCTGCCGCCCGACGAGCACACCGGCAAGAAGGTGGCCGTGGTGGGCTCCGGGCCGGCCGGTCTGGCCGCCGCGCAGCAGTTGACCCGGGCCGGTCACTCGGTGACGGTGTTCGAGCGCGCCGACCGGATCGGCGGCCTGCTGCGCTACGGCATTCCCGAGTTCAAGATGGAAAAGCGCCACCTGGACCGTCGACTCGACCAGATGCGGGCCGAAGGAACCGAATTCCGCGCGGGCGTCAACGTCGGTGACGACATCTCCGGCGAGGAGTTGAAGTCCGAATTCGACGCGGTGGTGCTGGCCGGCGGGGCAACCGCCTGGCGCGACCTGCCGATCCCCGGCCGTGAACTCGACGGCATCCACCAGGCGATGGAGTACCTGCCCTGGGGTAACCGGTTCGCATCGGGCGATCTGGACGACTCGGTGCTCGACGAGAACGGGCAGCCGCCGATCACCGCCGCGGGCAAAAAGGTCGTGATCATCGGCGGCGGCGACACCGGTGCGGACTGCCTGGGCACCGCGCATCGTCAGGGCGCGGCCAGCATCCACCAGTTCGAGATCATGCCGCGACCACCGGACACCCGCGCCGCATCCACGCCATGGCCCACTTACGCGCTCATGTTCCGGGTCTCGTCGGCGCACGAAGAAGGCGGCGAGCGGGTGTTCTCGGTCAACACCGAGGAATTCGTCGGCCGCGATGGCCACGTCGCCGCGCTGAAGGTGCACGAGGTGACGATGCAAGACGGCAAATTCGTCAAGACCGAGGGCACCGACTTCGAACTCGAGGCCGACCTGGTGTTGCTGGCGATGGGATTCGTCGGGCCCGAACAGAAGGGCCTGCTGACCGACCTGGGTGTCGACTTCACCGATCGGGGCAATGTGGCGCGCGCCGGCAACTTCGAGACGTCGGTGCCCGGTGTGTTCGTCGCCGGTGATGCGGGTCGTGGCCAGTCACTGATCGTCTGGGCGATCGCCGAGGGCCGCGCTGCCGCCGCGGCGGTGGATCGATTCCTGATGGGCCAGACCGCTCTCCCAGCGCCGATCGCGCCGAGCGCCGCGCCGCAACGGTAGTCACATAGGTCACAGCAGAAACATTTGATAAAGGCTGCGGCGAGTCTTACACTGTTTGCCAGTTAAAGGCTGTCTAATAGTTCGATACGGGCGCCGCGGGGTGTGACGTCCGGTTGAACTGATCGACCGCAGGAGTTAGCGCTGTGTCTATAAACCCAATGACCCGCTCCCGGGTCGGGCGAATCGCCTGGTCATTGTTCCGTCACCCAGTAAAGAGCCGCGAATTCCCGGCCAGGCTCGAGCGCCTGGTAACCGCCGACGACTTGATGCGCTTCGGCGTTTAGCTGCCCTCCGCTCAGCCCAGCGCTCGCGGCGGGCGTTTGCTCGGTGTGGCCGGATCGTGACTTTTACGCGATCCAGTCGATATCGGGTTCACGCCGGAGTCCGGCGGTGGGTCAGGTGATCAACCCGGACTCCCGGATCGCTTCGGCCAGCGGTTCCAGGACGGCCGGGTCGTGCGGCGGCGGGATGTACACGATGCCCAGGTCGAGGCCCTCGGCGGCCAGGCCGGCGGCATCCTCGATGACCTTCGCGTAGTCGAGATCAGCCTCCAGCCGCAGGTGGGCCGACGTCATGATCTCCTTCGGATCGCGCCCGATGTCGGCGCAGTGCGATGCTAGGACTTCGCGCTTGTGCCGGAAGACGTCCGGCGGTCCGCCGACGAAGTTCCAATGCTGGGCGTACCGGGCGGTGATGCGCAGCGTGCGTTTCTCGCCGCTGCCCCCGATACAGATCGGCGGATGCGGACGCTGCGGGCCCTTCGGCTCGTTGCGGGCATCTTTGAGCTGATAGAACTTTCCGTCGAAGTCGGTGGTCTCCTTACTCAGCAGACTGGTCAACACCTCGCAGGCTTCTTCGAAGCGGTCGAAGCGCTCCTTGATGCTGCCCAGCTCGATGCCGTACGCGCCGGACTCTTCCTCGTTCCAGCCGGCGCCGATACCGAGCTCGAGCCGGCCGTTGGAGATGACGTCAAGGGCGGCAGCCATATTGGCCAGCACCGCGGGATGGCGGTAATGAATGCCGGTGACCAGCGTGCCCAGTCGCAGTCGGGTGGTCGCCTGAGCCAGCGCGGTGAGCGTGGTCCAGCCCTCGAGACACGGCCCGGTACTGTCACTGAAGATCGGATAGAAGTGGTCGAAGGTCCATCCGGACTCGAAGACGTCGATATCGTCGGCGGCCTGCCAGACGGCCAGCATCTGTGCCCAGGTGGTGTTTTGGGGTGAGGTTTTGAATGCAAATCGCATGAGCCCGACGGTAGTCCAGGTTCTGCAGTCGTGGCGCGACGCCCGCGAGTACGCCGACCCCACGGTGGGTCGCGCGCTGCCGATCGACGTGAAGCTCACCCTGCTGTCCGCCGGTCTGATCTTTCTCCTCGCCCTGATACTCGGCGTCTGGAAGTACCGGCAGATGTTGATTTCGCCGGATCACCGCGCACATCCCTATGTCGACATCGCCCACCGCGCGGCGCTGCTGTACTCCTTCGCCACCCTGCTCGTCGCGGTGTTCGTCCAGTTGAGCGTCTGGCCGGTGTGGGTGAACCTGACCGCGGCGATGGTGCTGGTGTTCTTCTTCGTAGCGGCGATCCTCAGCTACATCGCCCACGGTTTGAAGCAGGACACCGACAACCAGTTCGCCCATCCCGACCGGGCACTTCGGACCGGGATGATCGCGCTGGTCATCGGCGAGGTCGGCGGCTTCGGGGTGGTGCTGGCCGGATTCCTCGCCGGGCAGTTCTAGCCGGCGGGGTACATTTGCGCCGCTCTCCCCCGCAAGCGGGAGGTGCCCCCACCTGCTTCTTCGAGATCGCACTGCTCCGTCTATCGTCGCCGGCGGGCACACTGGAACGATGGACCCGGTAGCCGCTCTGCGACAGATCGCCTACTACAAAGACCGTGCGCGGGAGGACTCCCGGCGGGTGATGGCCTACCGCAACGCCGCCGACATCGTCGAAGGCCTCGACGAGTCCGAGCGTGAGCGGCACGGCCAAGCCAACAGTTGGCAGTCGTTGCCGGGCATCGGCCCCAAGACCGCCAAGGTGATCGACCAGGCCTGGTCCGGCCGCGAACCCGACGTTCTCGTCGAGTTGCGTTCGGCGGCAACCGATCTCGGCGGGGGAGAGATCCGCGCAGCCTTGCGCGGCGACCTGCATCTGCACTCCAACTGGTCGGACGGCTCGGCGCCGATCGAGGAGATGATGGCGAGTGCAGCGGCGCTCGGCCACGAGTACTGCGCGCTGACCGACCATTCGCCACGCCTGACGATCGCCAACGGCCTGTCCCCGGAGCGCCTCCGCAAGCAACTCGACGTCATCGACGGCCTGCAGGACCGGTTCGCGCCCATGCGCATCCTGACCGGCATCGAAGTCGACATCCTCGACGACGGCAGCCTCGACCAGGAACCGGAGCTGCTGGAACGCCTCGACATCGTGGTGGCCAGCGTGCACTCGAAGTTGTCGATGGATTCCGCGGCGATGACCCGCCGGATGGTCCGCGCCGTCAGCAATCCCCGCGCCGATGTGCTCGGCCACTGCACCGGACGGCTGGTCTCCGGAAACCGCGGCATCCGCAAGGAGTCGACGTTCGACGCCGAAGCGGTGTTCAGCGCCTGCCTCGAGCACGGCACCGCCGTCGAGATCAACTCGCGGCCCGAGCGCCGCGATCCGCCCACCAGGCTGCTGAACCTGGCGCTGCAGATCGGCTGCGACTTCAGCATCGACACCGATGCACACGCGCCGGGCCAACTGGACTTCCTCGGCTATGGCGCGCAGCGTGCGTTGGACGCCGGTGTCCCCGTCGAGCGCATCGTCAACACCTGGCCGGTGGACCGACTGCTGGCCCGCACCCACCAGAACTAGTCCGCGGCGGACCTCAATCCGGCAGGTGGGGCATCTCCACGCCGGCGTCGCGACCGACGAGGACCCCGCGGGTGAGCGCCGAGCGGCCGTAGCGGCGACGCACGCTGTCGACCGCCGCATCGATCAGGCCGGGTTCGGCTCCCGTGGTGAACGGCAGCATCAGCTGCTCGGCGCCGTCGCGGTCGATCTCGGAGACCGCGAAACCCACCAGCGTCAGACCTCGTTCGGCGATCAGTGGCGCGGCGGCCGCAACCAGCTGCCGCGCCGCGGCGAGCAGGGCCTGCGTCGAGCACGTCGCCCACGGCAGCGTGTGGGAGCGGGTGGCCCGGCCGAAGTCGTTGAACCGCAATCGCAATGTGACGGTCCGGCCGGTTCGCCCTGCTGCGCGCATCCGGCCGGCGATCCGATCAATGAGCCCGATCACCACCGCGTCGACCTCCGCCGCCGACATGCTGTTGCCCGCTCGGCCCAGCGCCCGCTGGGCGCCCACCGATCGCCGGCGAACCCCCGTCGTCACCCGACGGCGATCGATGTTGTGCGACAGCGCATACAGCTGCCGGCCCATCGCACCACCGACCATCGACGCCAACGTGGACTCGCTGAGCTCGGCCACATCAGCGACCGTCTCGATGCCGTGTGCCCGCAGCTTGTCGGCCGTTACCGCGCCGACGCCCCACAACCGTCGTACCGGCAGCGGGTGCAGGAACGCGAGTTCACGCCCGGGCGGCACCAGCAGCAGCCCATCGGGTTTGGCCTCCTGGCTGGCCACCTTCGCCAGGAATTTGGTGCGCGCGATGCCGACGGTGATGGGTAGCCCGACCCGGTCGCGGACCTCCGTCCGTAGCCGGGCCGCGATCTGCACCGGCGTGCCGGACACCCGCCTCAATCCGCTGACGTCGAGGAACGCCTCGTCGACCGAGATGGCCTCCACCAGCGGCGAAGTGTCATGGAAAACGTCGAAGACAGCCTCGCTGGCTCGGCTGTAGGCCGACATCCTGGGCGGCACCACCACGGCCTGCGGGCACAGCCGTCGCGCCTGGGCGCCGCCCATCGCGGTGCGCACGCCATATGACTTGGCCTCGTAGCTGGCCGCGAGCACCACGCCGCCACCGACAATCACCGGGCGGCCGCGCAACGCGGGGTCGTCGCGTTGCTCGACGGAGGCATAGAACGAGTCGAGGTCCGCGTGCAGGATGGTGGCCTCTTGGCCGGAAACACGCACGAACATATGTTCGCACCCGCCAGTGACTGGTTAGATCTGTTCGCCGTAGATGCTGGTCACCCAGATGTGGACCAACGTCTCGAGCAGCCGATCCTTGGGCAGCGACGGGCTGTCGCCGGCGAACGAGCTCAGCATCAGCTTCTCGTTCAGCAGATTCAGCGCCGCCGACAGTTCGCCGGCCGGCAGCGTGATCGGTGCCGCGCCGCGGGACCGCTCGGTCTCGATCACCATGGCGATGTGGCCGACCCACTTTTCCATGAATCGGGACCACAGCTTGCGAATCTCGGCGTTGGTGCGTGCGGAATCGGCGGCCAGGGAGACCGAGCGGTGCGATCCGAAGGTCTCGACGAAGACGTTGATACCGATCCGCCACAACGCTTTAAGGTCGGCGGGAGGGTTGGCGACCATGGTTTCCAGCGCGGAGTCCGCTTCGACGATCACCCGCTCGAACAACGTCAGGAGCACCGCGTCCTTCGACGGGTAATAGAAGTAGAACGTCGGGCGGGAGATGCCGGCCCCTTTGGCCAGATCGTCGACCGAGATGTCGGCAAGCGGGCGATGCTCGAGCAGCTGTTCGGCGGTGCTCAGAATGGCGAGCTCGCGGTCGTCGCCCGACGGGCGCGCCGAACGCCGCCCTCGGGAGGCGCGGTTGGAGCTGACGGTCGCCACCCGCGCTACTTTACATGGTGTTGAGAGATTCGACACGGTGTTGACTCCCTCGACACCGTGTTGATACCGTGGCCGCCATGACTGAACACCTCGACGTTGTGATCGTCGGCGCGGGCATTTCCGGCATCAGTGCCGCCTGGCATCTGCACGACCGCTGCCCGACCAAGAGCTACGCGGTGCTCGAGCGCCGCGATGACCTCGGCGGTACCTGGGACCTGTTCAAATATCCCGGGATTCGCTCCGACTCGGACATGTTCACGCTGGGATTCCGGTTCAAGCCGTGGGAATCTTCGACATCCATCGCCGACGGCGCCTCGATCAAGGCCTACATCAGGGAAGCCGCCACCGAGAACGGCATTGACAAGCACATCCGCTATCGCCACAAAGTGCTCGCCGCCGAGTGGTCAGACGCCGACAACCGCTGGACGCTGACCGTCGACAACGCCGGCCAGCAGCAAGAGCTCACCTGCTCGTTCCTGTTCGCCTGCAGTGGTTACTACAACTACGACGAGGGCTACCTGCCGAAGTTCGAGGGCTACGACGACTTCGAAGGCACCACCATTCACCCGCAGCACTGGCCGGAGGATCTCGACTACGCCGGCAAGAAGATCGTGGTGATCGGCTCCGGCGCTACGGCGATCACGCTGATTCCCTCGCTGGTGAAGTCGGGCGCCGGTCACGTGACGATGCTGCAGCGTTCACCGTCCTACATCGGATCTCTGCCGCTGAGCGACCCCTTCGCCGAGCAGGCCAACAAGTGGCTGCCGACGAAACTCGCGCATGCCGCGAACCGCTGGAAGTGGATCGCCTTCAGCACCTTCCAGTACCAGTTCTCTCGCAAGTTCCCGGCCCAAATGCGCAAGACGTTGTTGACCATGGCCAAGCGGCGGCTGCCCGAGGGTTACGACGTCGAGAAGCACTTCGGTCCGAGCTACAACCCGTGGGACCAGCGACTGTGCCTGGCGCCCAACGGCGACCTGTTCAAGACCATCCGCAAGGGCCAGGCCGACGTCATCACCGACACCATCGACCGCTTCACCAAGACCGGTCTCAAGCTTGGCTCCGGCGCGGAACTGGATGCCGACATCATCATCACCGCAACAGGATTGAACCTGCAGCTGTTCGGTGGTGCTGAGATCCGGCGTAACGGGGAACCGGTCGACCTCAACGACACGATGGCGTTCAAGGGCATGATGCTCACCGATATGCCGAACATGGCGTTCACCATCGGCTACACCAACGCGTCGTGGACGCTGAAGG
>JAVHWH010000120.1:0-9825 GCA_032159915.1 Mycobacterium sp. | reverse complement strand
GAGAACAGCGCGCCGTCCGTGCGGGCCAGCACGTTGTTGAGGCTCATGAACGGTGCCTCGCCGCCGAATGAGCCCAGGCTTTCGCCGAAGACGACAAGCTTGGGTCGCTGGCCTTCCGGCAGTCTGCGCACCAGCCGGTCGACGGCTTCGAACAGTGCTTGGCCCGCGTGCTGGGCGTTCGCCTTGTCCACCAGAAACGACAGCCAGCTCGGCAGGTAGGAGTACTGCATGCTCACGACCGCGCTGTTGCCGTTGTACATGTACTCCAGCGCGTCGGCTTCGGCCTCGTTGATCCAGCCGGTGCCGGTTGTGGTGCCGACGGCGACGACTGCGCGCCGCAATCCGCCGGTGCGCTGCAACTCTCGCGCGGCCAACTCCGCGGCCGCGGTGATGTCGCCGGCGGAGTCCAGCCCGGCGTAGGCCCGGATCGGTTCGGTTGCGGGCGTGCCGTTGAAGGCGCTGAGCTGTGCGACGCTGGGCCCGCTCTGGACGAAGATGCGGCCCTGGTGTCCCAGCGACTCCCAGGACACCAGCGACTGCGGGCCGCCGGATCGCAGCGGTGTCCGCGGCGCAGCGGTGTCCGGGTTTATTTCGTCGTTGACCGTGGCGAAGGTGTTGTTCATCGTCCGCATCGCGAACTTCACCACCACGCCGTTGAGCAAGGCGATGCTCAGCACCAGCAGCAGCGACACCACGATTACAGCCGAAACGCGCGGTGGGGCAAAACGATCCAGCCGCAAGTCGAGAAAATGGATCAGCCGGCGGATCAGCTGGCCGGCTTCGACGACGCCGAACAGCACGAGCAGCGACAGCGCGGCGGTCAGCGGATAATCCGGCCAGGTCAGATGCTTGACCCCCATCAAGTTGCGCACCCGGTCTTGCCAGACGTGGAACCAGATCACCATGCCGAGCATGCCCACCGCGCCGACGGCGATCAGCACCCACCAGGCGGCCCGCGGGGCCGACGGGCTGGAATCGTGCGACCGCATGAACCGGATCAGCCACACCGCGAAAACTCCGATGGCGTAACCGGTTGCGCCGGCCAGTCCGCTGACCAGACCTTGGAACAACGGTCCGCGTGGAAGCAGCGACGGCGTCATCGAGAACCAGATGAACACCAGCCCGAACGCGGTGCCGGTGAAGGTGTAGTGCCGGACCCACCAGGCTTTTCGACGCTGCGGCGCCGACTCACTCACCTGAAACCCTCAGCGGTGGTTGAAATTCGGTGTTCGCTTCTCGATGAACGCCGCCATCCCCTCGGACTGGTCGTCGGTCGCGAAAGCCGAATGGAACAGCCGACGTTCGTAGAGCAGTCCTTCGGTCAACGTGGACTCGAAGGCGCGGTTGACCGCCTCCTTGGCCATCCGGGAGGCCGAGAGCGACATCTGCGAGATCGTGGCGGCGACCGCCTTGGCCTCGGTGAGCAGATCGGCGGCGGGTACCACCCGCGACACCAGACCACTGCGCTCGGCTTCCTCGGCATTCATGTTGCGTCCGGTCAGGATCAGGTCCATCGCCTTCGCCTTGCCGACCGCCCTGGTCAATCGCTGCGAGCCGCCCATGCCGGGCAACACTCCCAGCTTGATTTCCGGCTGACCGAACTTGGCGGTGTCGGCGGCGATCAGCACGTCACACATCATCGCGAGTTCACAACCGCCGCCGAGCGCATATCCGCTCACCGCGGCAATCGTCGGCGTGCGCACCGCGGCCAGCTTGGCCCAGGGGGCGAAGAAGTCGACGCCGAACACGTCGGAGAACGCCAGGCTCGACATCTCTTTGATGTCGGCGCCCGCGGCGAACGCCTTTTCCGAGCCGGTGATGATGATCGCCCCGATGCCCGGGTCGTGGTCGAAATCGGCTGCCGCTGCTGTGACTTCGTCCATCACCTGGCTGTTGAGCGCGTTCAGCGCCTTCGGCCGGTTGAGCGTGATGATGCCAACTCGCTCGTCACGCTCGACCAGGATCGTTTCGTAGGTGTCGGTCATCGCTGCCTTTCTAAAACTTCAGTTCGTCGTCGACGGGTGCGAAGTATGACTCGACCTCGGCCGGCGTCACCTGTGCCAGCGACGCCGGCGACCACTTCGGGTTGCGGTCTTTGTCGACCAGTTGGGCGCGGATGCCCTCTACCAGATCGTGCGAGCGCAGCGACGCCGACGACACCCGATAGTCTTGAGCGAGAACATCTTCCAGCGTGTTCAGCTTGGCCGCGCGGCGCACCGCCGCCAGCGTCACCGACAGCGCGATCGGGGACCGGGTGGCGATCAGGTCCGCGGCGTCGTTGGCCGGGCCCGCGTCATGCCCGCGCAGCGCTGCGACGATCTCAGCGACGGTATCGCCGGCGTAGCACTCATCGATCCAGTCCCGCTGGGCGGCAAGGTTACTGGCGGGTGGCTCGACGGCATGGGTGGCAATCGCCTGCTCGACACCGTCTTCGGCGATTGCCTGGCGTAACGGCTCCACCCGGTCGTGCGGCACGAATTGGTCGGCGAAGCCCAGGGCGATCGCGTCGGCTCCGGAGAACGGCGCGCCGGTCAGTGCGGCGTGCAGACCCAGCGATCCGGGCGCGCGGGAAAGCAAGTAGGCCCCACCGACGTCGGGAATGAACCCGATGCCGACCTCGGGCATCGCCACCTTCGACGTGTCGGTCACCACCCGGGTATTGGCGTGCGCGCCGACCCCGACGCCGCCGCCCATCACGATCCCGTCCATCAGCGCGACGTACGTCTTCGGGAAGCGGCCGATTTGGGCGTTCATCAGGTATTCGTCGTACCAGAATCGCCGCGCCTGGATGCCGTCCGCGCGGGCGCTGTGATAGATCGCCACCACGTCGCCGCCGGCGCACAGGCCGCGCTCGCCGGCGCCGGATAGCACCACGGCCC
The DNA here is from genome assembly GCA_032159915.1 of Mycobacterium sp. Taxonomy (GTDB): domain Bacteria; phylum Actinomycetota; class Actinomycetes; order Mycobacteriales; family Mycobacteriaceae; genus Mycobacterium. Next base: position 6,946 of record JAVHWH010000120.1, on the reverse strand, counting down.
TGACCGCGGAATCCTGCTCCCAGTCCGTCAGCACCGCGCGCAGCCCGGTGACCATGCTCTGGTTGAGGGAGTTGATCGCCTTGGGCCGGTTGAGCGTCAGATAGCCGATCCCGTTGTCGACGCGGGTCAGGATGTCCTCGGATTCGTCCGTCACGCGCGCGGTCTCCCCTCGGTGAATGCTGTGTGAATACCTGGTCGAATGCTGGTCGGGACCTGCCAGGCAATCTAGATCGTTACCCCGGTCGCGGCGCCCGCGGGTAAGGTTTGTCTCGAGTACGTCCGGTCGAAGTTCGATCTCGTCGCACTTGATCCAAAGTCCCCGCCGGGAACACGGCTGGACTACCGTTCGTTGATCAGTTGTTCGAACAGCTTCGAACCCACAGCTCATGAGAGGAACCGACGGTGCGGGAGACCAGTAACCCGGTATTTCGCTCGCTGCCCAAGCAGCGTGGCGGTTACGCGCAGTTCGGCAGCGGCGTCGCAGGCGCCGGGACCCAGTTAGGGCATCAGGCGGACCCCTATGCCCCCTATGTCGACCAGCGGGCAGGCGTTTCGCGCCCGCTGACGATCGACGATGTCGTCACCAAGACCGGGATCACCCTGGCGGTGCTGTCGGCCACCGCGGTCATCTCGTACTTCATGGTCGAGGCCAACCAGGCGCTGGCCACCCTGTTCACCTTCGTCGGCGCGTTCGGCGGGCTGGCGGTCGTGATGATCGCGACGTTCGCCCGCAAGCAGGACAACCCGGCGATCGTGCTGACCTACGCAGTGCTGGAGGGATTGTTCCTCGGGGCGATCTCATTCCTGCTGGCCAACTTCTCGGTGTCGAGCACCAGCGCCGGCGCCATGATCGGGCAGGCGATCCTGGGCACGCTGGGCGTGTTCGTCGGAATGCTCGTCGTCTACAAGACCGGCGCCATCCGGGTCACGCCCAAGTTCACCCGGATGATGGTCGCCGGCATGTTCGGCGTGCTGGCCCTGATGCTGGGCAACCTGGTGCTGGGCATGTTCGGTGTCGGCCACGGCGCGGGCATGGGCCTGCGCAGCGGCGGACCGCTGGCCATCATCTTCTCGCTGGTCTGCATCGGTCTGGCGGCGTTCAGCTTCCTGATCGACTTCGACGCGGCCGACCAGATGATCCGCGCCGGTGCGCCGGAGAAAGCCGCCTGGGGTATCGCGCTGGGGCTGACCGTCACCTTGGTCTGGCTCTACATCGAGATCCTGCGCCTGCTCAGCTATCTGCAAAACGATTAGCGCTTGACATCGAAAGGCCCGGCACGCGTGCGTGCCGGGCCTTTCGATGTGTCGGGTCGATGTGTCGGGTCGATGTGTCAGCTCAGCCCGTTCTTGATGGCCGTGTCCTGCTTCTGGCCCAGTTCGGTGACGAAATCAGGCGGCGGCAGCACGTCGGGCGGACCGACGAAATTGAGCGTGGTGAACGTCTTTCCCTCGGTGAACAGCAACATCATCACGCTCTTGGAGCCGTCGGGTGAGTTGCCGGAGACCGTGGTACCGCCACTTCCCACCAGAGCTGGTGCGGGGGTTCCCTTTACGGAATCACCCAGCTTGGCCTTGGCCGCATCCAGCGCGCCGGCCGCCGCGGCGGGATCGGCGAGCACCAGGATGGTGTCGCGAATCTGGCGACTCTTGTCGTCGTTGCTGAACGTGGTCTCGGTTCCGGCCCGGCCGTTCGGGTTCGGTATCACCGGGCCGGCGGTGAAGACCATTGGTGTATCGATGTCTTTGACCTTGATCAACAGTCGGCTGTAGTCGGCGGACTGGGGTTGCGCCGAGCTCGCCGTCGAGCTCTGGCTGGCGGAGGCCGCGGCGGACGTCGACGACGCCGCAGGTGGTTTCGAATTGCTTTTGCAGCCGCCGGCCGAGGCGGACGTGACGGCCAGCGCGGCTGTCACCAGGGCGAGTGTCTTCAGCGAAACGCTCATGGCGCCGCTCCATTTCCAGGGATGTGTAGGCAAGCGAGTCGTTTGGCACCCGGACGCGGAGGCTACCGGGCGGCAGCTGGCAAACCGTATCCCAGTCGGGGTGACGGCACGCCCGAACCGGGTTTTGGCTTGGTTCGGTGGCAGGACAGCGGACGGCTACCACGAGGTCGCGGAGACCGTCAGCTAATCAGCTCAGCCGCTCGATGATCAACGCCATTCCCTGGCCGCCGCCGACGCACATGGTTTCCAGCCCGAACGTCTTGTCATGGGTCTGCAGGTTGTTCAGCAGCGTGGTGGCGATCCGCGCACCGGTCATGCCGAACGGGTGGCCCAGGGCGATCGCGCCACCGGAGACGTTCAGCTTGTCCTCGTCGATGCCCAGTTCGCGGGCCGAGCCGAGCACCTGCACGGCGAACGCCTCGTTGATCTCGCACAGGTCGATGTCCTTGACCGACAGGCCGGCCCGCGCCAAAGCAGTCTTGCTCGCCTCGATCGGCCCCAGGCCCATGATCTCGGGGGACAGGCCACTGACGCCGGTGGACACGATGCGCGCCAGCGGCGTGAGGCCGAGCTCCTTGGCCTTGGTGTCGCTGGTGATCACCACCGCGGCGGCACCGTCGTTCAGTGGGCAGGCGTTGCCCGCGGTCACCGTGCCGTTGGGCCGGAAGACCGGCTTGAGCTGGCTGATCTTCTCATACGTCGTCCCCGGTCGCGGGCCGTCGTCGGTGCTGACTGTGCTGCCGTCGGGCAGGGTGACCGGCGAGATCTCGCGCTCGAAGAACCCGCTCTTGATGGCGTCCTCGGCGCGGTTCTGGCTGCGCACGCCCCAGTGGTCCTGGTCTTCGCGGCTGACGCCGGTCAGGATCGCCACGTTTTCGGCGGTTTGGCCCATCGCGATGTAGATGTCGGGGAGGTTGCCGTCTTTGCGGGGGTCGTGCCAATCCTCGGCGCCTTCGGCGGCGGCCGTCGTGCGCTGCGCGGCCTCATCGAACAGCGGGTTCTTGGTGTCGGGCAGCGAGTCCGAGTTGCCTTTGACGAACCGGGACACCGTCTCGACGCCGGCCGAGACGAAGGCGTCGCCCTCGCCGGCCTTGATCGCGTGGAACGCCATCCGGATGGTCTGCAGCGACGACGAACAGTACCGGTTGACGGTGGTGCCCGGCAGGAAGTCGTAACCGAGCTCGACGGCGACCACGCGGGCCATGTTGAAGCCCTGCTCGCCGCCGGGCAGGCCGCAACCCAGCATCAGGTCGTCGATCTGATGGGGGTTGAGTGCTTCCACCTTGTCGAGTGCGGCGCGCACCATCTGCGCAGCCAGGTCGTCGGGCCGGATACTGACCAGCGACCCTTTCATGGCGCGCCCGATGGGCGAACGGGCAGTTGAGACGATGACGGCTTCCGGCATGACAGCTCCATCCAAATTCGGTGTGGTCTGGTAGCGAATCTAGCCCGGCGACGATGCGAGCCCCGCAGCGGCTCGTTGAGAAGCCGGGCAATCAGATCTAGCCCGACGCAGTTGCGACGATCGGCGCGGGCACCCCGGTGGTGGGCCGTCGCAACAGTCGCGACAGCAGCCGCAGCATCGAATAACCGGGGCCGGCTTCGGTGTGGGTCGACGACGCGAGGGCGGGAACCGGCTGACCGGCGACGTCGCCGAGCGCATGACACAGCGCGGGCAGCAACTGGCTGGCAGCCAGGGCATAACCCGCGGCCGACGGATGGAACTGGTCGTCGGACAGCATCAGATGCGGCGAATGCCGAAACTCGTTGTTGACCAGCGACGCCAGCGGCACCGGCACTCCACCGGCGGATCGGACGGCGCCGGACTGCGCGCGGGCCAGCCGCAGACCCAGGGTGCGCACGGTCCAGCGCAGCGGCTGCGGGATCGCCTTGACCACACCGAAGTCGGGGCAGGTGGCGACGACGACCTCAGCGCCGCTGGCCTTCAGTCGGCGCACCGCCGCGCCGAGGCGCCGCGCCGAGGCGCCGATGCCGTTCAGCTTGGTGACGTCGTTGGCCCCGATCAGGATCACCGCGGCGTCCGGCGGCGGGCCGGCCACGAACATCGCGTCGACCTGTCCGGACAATCCTTTGGACGTGGCACCGACGATTGCCTTGGTGCTCAACCGGACTCGTTTGCCGCTCTGCTCGGCCAGCCCGCGGGCGATCAGCACTCCGGGGACCTCTTCGGCGCTGCGGCAGCCGTAGCCGGTTGCCGTCGAGTCGCCGAAGACCATCAGGTGCAGATCGAAATCCGTGCCACGCTGCCAGCGCTGCACCGGACCGCCACCCGGGGCGTAGACGCCGTCCGCCCGGGGCGGGACATCCCAGGACTTGGGTATAAGGCTGCGTGCCTTGGCGGCCTGGCTGATCAGTAGATTGCGCGCGCCCACATAGGCGGTGCCGGTCGATGCCAGCGCACCCGCCGCGGCCAGAGCGACCATCGAACCTCGCGGTGCACGTCGTACCACGCGACCAGTTTAGATCGGCGACGTGCGGCTTCGCCCGAGCCGGACTTCGGCCCGATCACGGATCGGGACAAATCGTGTATCGAATCAGACTCTTTGATTGTTGAAGTTCTTTACAGTGTCAAGCTGAGACTGCGATGTTTAGCTGACCAAAGTTGGGCTATTACGTCGACATGCTGAATCGCACTACACCGGCGTAGGAGTGTCGAGCATGACCGCACCGAGCAGGGTTCCGGGCTATCCCGGGACCGCAATCCGCACCCGCGATGCGTTGCGGCGCCGCAGGTTCCCGGCCAGCGACGGCGTGCCCGTCGAGGTCGTCGAGAGTGGTCCCAGTATCGCCGGGATGGCGACCTCGCTGGCCTGTCGACTGACCATCCGTCCCACGTTGGCGGTGTGCAGTCATGTGCCGCATGTGCCGTTTCCGTACGGCCTGCTCGACTTCGCCGCCCGGGCGATGCTGCCCCGGCCCGGAACGATCCGCAAGACCGTCCGGTTGCCGCATGCCACCGCACAGCTGGTGCGCGCCCCCGGCGTGCTGCCGGCCGACGGAACCCGACGGGTTGTGCTCTACATGCACGGCGGCGCCTTCCTGACCTGCGGCGTTAATTCGCACAGCCGACTGGTCAACGCGTTGTCGCGGTACGCCGACGCTCCGGTGCTGGTGGTCAACTACCGGCTGATTCCCAAGCACTCGATCGGCATGGCCATGGACGACTGTCACGACGCCTACCGCTGGCTGCGGTTGCGCGGATACCAGCCGGAGCAGATCGTGCTGGCCGGGGACTCGGCCGGCGGCTATCTGGCTCTGACGCTGGCGCAGCGGCTTCAGCAGGTCGACGAGGAGCCGGCGGCGCTGGTGGCCATCTCACCGCTGTTGCAACTGGACAAGGCGCCCAAGCAGTCGCACCCGAACATCAAGACCGATGCGATGTTTTCCGCCAAGGCGTTCGACGCGTTGTTCGCGGTGGCGGCCAGAGCCGCCCGCAAGCACGTCGTCGACGGCGAGCCCGAGCAGCTTTACGAGCCGCTCGACCACGTCGAGCCGGGGCTGCCCCGGACGCTGATCCACGTATCCGGCTCCGAGGTGCTGCTCCATGACGCCCGCGCGGCGGCCCGCGCGCTCGCGGCTGCCGGCGTGCCGACCGAGGTGCGGGTCTGGCCCGGCCAGGTGCACGACTTCCAGCTCGCCGCACCGATGGTGCCCGAGGCCGAGCGATCGCTACGCCAGATCGGTGAGTACATCCGCGAAGCCACCGGCTAGTAGCCACCGGGCGAGCCGCTGCGCGCAGGGTTGCCGCACCTGAGACTATCTAGCCATGCGTATCGCGCAACACATCAGTGAGGTCATCGGAAACACTCCACTGGTTCAGCTGAACTCGGTTGTGCCACCGGGCTCGGGCCGGGTCGTCGCCAAGGTCGAGTACCTTAATCCCGGACTGAGCAGCAAAGACCGGATCGCGGTGAAGATGATCGACGCCGCCGAGGCCAGCGGAGAACTGAAGCCGGGCGGCACCATCGTCGAACCCACCTCCGGCAATACCGGTGTCGGCCTGGCCCTGGTCGCTCAGCGCCGCGGCTACCGGTGTGTGTTCGTCTGCCCGGACAAGGTCAGCGAGGACAAGCAGAATGTGCTGCGTGCCTACGGCGCCGAGGTGGTCGTGTGCCCGACGGCGGTGCCGCCCGAACACCCCAACAGCTACTACAGCGTCTCTGACCGGTTGGTCAGCGAGATCGACGGCGCCTGGAAGCCCGACCAGTACTCCAACCCACAGGGTCCAGCCAGCCACTACGAGACCACCGGTCCGGAGATCTGGGCCGACACCGACGGTCAGGTCACCCACTTCGTCGCCGGGATCGGAACCGGCGGGACGATCACCGGGGCGGGCCGCTATCTGAAGGAAGCGTCCCAGGGACGGGTGAAGGTGGTCGGTGCGGACCCGGAGGGGTCGGTGTATTCCGGCGGCAGCGGCCGGCCCTATCTGGTGGAAGGGGTCGGCGAGGATTTCTGGCCCTCGGCCTACGACCCGGCGGTGCCCGACCAGATCATCGCGGTGACCGACTCGGATTCGTTCAACATGACCAGACGGCTGGCCCGCGAAGAGGCCATGCTGGTCGGCGGCTCGTGCGGAATGGCGGTGGTGGCGGCGCTGAAGGTGGCCGAAGAAGCCGGCCCCGGCGCGCTGATCGTCGTGCTGCTGCCCGACGGTGGCCGCGGCTACCTGTCGAAGATTTTCAACGACGCCTGGATGTCGTCGTACGGGTTCCTGCGTACCAGGCTGGACGGCTCGATCGAGGAACCCACGGTCGGCGACGTGCTGCGGGGCAAGTCCGGTCAGCTGCCCGACCTGGTGCACACCCATCCGTCGGAGACTGTGCGCGACGCGATCAGCATCCTGCGCGAATACGGGGTGTCACAAATGCCCGTCGTCGGCGCCGAGCCGCCGGTGATGGCCGGCGAGGTGGCCGGCAGCGTCTCTGAGCGTGAACTGCTCTCGGCCGTGTTCGAGGGCCGCGCGCACCTGGCCGACGCCG
>JAVHWH010000200.1:0-3130 GCA_032159915.1 Mycobacterium sp. | reverse complement strand
TCAGGCTGCTCTGGGAGAGCGACGGTCCGGTCGACTTCGACGGGCAGTTCTACACGCTGAGCCACGCCCGGCTCGACACCGAGCCATACCAGGGCCGGCTGCCGCCGATCTGGATCGGAGCCAGCGGGCCGCGGATGCTCGACATCGCCGGGCGCTACGCGGACGGCTGGTGGCCGGCCGGCGCCTGGACGCCGGAGCACTACGCCGCGATGCTCGCCGCCGTGCGGGCATCCGCCGAGCGCGCCGGCCGCGACCCGATGGCGATCACCCCATGCTTCATCCAAGTCTGCCTGATCGGCGAGGACGAGGCCGCACTCGCCGACATCCTGCGGGCACCGCTGGCGAAGGCCTTCCTGCTACAGGTGTCGGCGGAAACGTTGCGCGGCTTGGGGTTCGAGCACCCGATGGGTCCGGGCTGGCGTGGTTTCCAGGACATCGACCCCGCGGTGCTGACCCGTGAGCGGCTCGTCGAGTTCATCGCCAAGACGCAGCCGGAGATGTTGCTTGCGGTAGTGCCCCACGGCACCCCGAAGGAGGTCGCCGCGATCGTCAAGACGTATGTGGATGCGGGCTTACGCGTCCCCAAGATCCTTGACTACGGCGCGATGGCCGGCCTCGACTACGCCGCCGCGTCGGCAGGCAATGTTCGCGCGGCCGAGGATGAATTGTCGGCGCTATGCGGAGATGTCCGGTGACCACCAGCCTGGACGCCGCCGCGCTGCTGGCCGCCGCGACAGCCGAGACCGGTTTGAGCGACTACGGCGATACCACACTGCCGCAACGTTTTTCGGTGGCTGTCGAGCACCTCAACAATCTTGGAATGGATGGCGCCGGTGTCGCCGCGGCGGCCGAGGTCTGCCGGTGGCTGCTGACCTCACGGCTGGAGTTGCTCGAAGACCGCAACCGCTACCCGATTGCCGCCGAGACGATCGCGGCGCCGATGTTCGTGACCGGCGAACCGCGTTCGGGCACAACGCTGATGCATGCTTTGATGTCGGTCGATCCGCATGCGCGGGCACTGCGCTTCTGGGAGGTGATGTACCCGTCGCCGCCGCCTGGCCTGGCCGGCGCGGACGATGCTCGCCGCGCCCGAGCCGACGACGACTGGCGCGAAATCAACGCCAAGATGCCCAAGTGGCTGCACAGCCATCCCTACAACGACATGCTCGGGGACGGCCTTCCCGAGGACGAGCGCACCTGGGCGTTCGATTTCCGGGTGATGACGCCCACCGCATGGTGGCGGGTACCGATGCAGTCGCTGGTCGGCGGCCTGGCCGTCGATGCGACGGCGCAGTACCGGCTGCACAAGGCGATGCTGCAACAGCTGCAGTACGCGCGCCCACCAAAGCACTGGGTGCTCAAGGGATTTCACGGCTTCCGCCTGACCGAGATGTTCCAGGCCTATCCTGATGCGACGCTGGTCTGGTTGCATCGTGACCCGGTGCAAGTGGCCGCGTCGCGAACGATGATGATGGCCGACATCGCCGAAGGCATGATCGGCCCGGTTGACCTGCTCGCCGAGGCCAAGAAGCACCTGCAGATGACGCGTGCCAGCGTCGCCAACACGATGACCAACCCGATGGTCGACGACCCGCGGATCCTGCACGTCCGCTACAGCGACTTCATCGCCGATCAGGTCGGGATGGTCCGGCGCTACTACGAGTTCAGCGGCCGTGAGCTGACCCCGGCCGCCGAGTCGGCAATGCGCTCCTATCTGGCTGACAACCGAGGCGATCGGCACGGCAAGTTCGCATACTCGACTCAGTTGCTGGTCGACATCGGCGAGAACCTCGACGCGTTGCACGATGAGTTCCGGCCGTTCCGTGAGCGATTCGGCGTCGAGATCGAAAATCGGGGGTGACGTGACGCATCAGCGCCTGTCCAGGTTGGGTGCGGGATAGATGGCCTTCGGTGACGGTCCGGACGACGCCGCACTACAGCGGGCGTGGGCCGCGTTCTGTGAGCAGCTGCGCGACGCCGGCGCGCAGGCGTTCAAAGACGCCAACGCCACCTCGGGCGCCCAACGCGTCGACGCCTTCCGGTTCCTGACCCAAAACCTCGGCCAGGCTTTCGATTTGGCGCTGGAGACCCGCGACACCCGCTACCCCGCACTGCACACCTTTTGCGGGCCGACTCGCAAGCTCGGCGGTGACTGCGGCGACTTCACCTATCAGCAGGCGTGGATCGACGGTCGCTCGACGTATCGGCTGACCGGCAGCCGCGGAACCGCGCGCTTCTTCAACGTCACCGTTCAGGGCCAACGCAGCCCTGGGCCCGGGGTCCTGCACGAACCGTTCGGCGACACGCCGGAGGCCAACATCACCGGTGAGCAGCTCGACGTCGGCGACGACGGGCAGTTCGAGTTGTACATTGGCGGAGCCAGCCAAGGGACGAACTGGTTACCGACCACGCCGGAATCGCGAAAGCTGTTCATCCGTCAAGGTTTTGACCGCTGGGACGAGCTGCCCGCCCAGATCCGGATCGAGCGGATCGACATGTCCGAGCCCAAACCGCTGCCGACCGCAGCGACGATGACCGACGCGATGAGCTGGGCCGGTGACTTCGTCACCGGTCTGATGTCGGACTGGCCGGAGTTCCCGTTCACCTACGGCGGCGTGGACGCCGACCGGCCGAACACCTTTCCGCACGTCGACGCGAATAGCGCCGACGTCAAACGCGGGCGGTCCGCGGCCAACATGTATTGGGAACTGCGCCGCGACGAGGCGCTGATCGTCGAGTTCGACGCCCACGACGGCCTCTGGATGCTGACCAACATGGGCGTCTTCTTCAACAGCATGGACTACCTCTACCGGCCGGTGAGCTACACGCCGAGCCGCACGAAAACCGACCACGACGGACGCGTCCGTCTGGTCATGGCGCATCGTGATCCGAACGTCCACAACTGGCTGGACACCCAGGGCTTTTCGCGCGGGAACCTGACCTACCGCCACATGCTCGAAGGCCGACCCGCTGTACTCGACACCCGAGTCGTCGCCTACGACGCGTTGCCCGACACCCTTCCGGCCGACACCACGATGGTCACCGAAGCCGAGCGGGCCGCCGCGTTGTGGGAGCGATTCCGCGGCATTCGCCGCCGCTACGTCCTTTAGTGTCGAGAGTCATGACCGAC
>JAVHWH010000189.1:0-4772 GCA_032159915.1 Mycobacterium sp. | reverse complement strand
ACCCGCGACCGGTCCCGGCGCAGATCGGCGGAGTGGCAAGGGCAGACGGACCCTGCCGCCTCAGTTACGCGGCGGTGTGAGCGCTCAGCCGCCGCACCAGGTGTGCAGCAGGGCCGCTGCTTGGGTTGCCGCCCGAAGGAGCTGACTTTCGCCCCGACCGAGAGTGTCGCGAGCTTCGGCGAGCCGCTCACGCGCCATGTCCAGAAGCGAGGAGCCGATGCATCCGGGTTGCTCTGGGAGCTGAGGTGGTGGCGGCCGGCTCATCGACGCTTCGAACGCCGATGGGTCGCTGGGCACAGCCGGTTGATGAAGGAACGGCGCGGCGAGTATCTCCTCTGTGGCACGTATTTTGATGGCACACCTGCGGTATTCCTCACCGACCCAGCCGATCACGTCGCCGGCGATTCGGAACTGCGCGGCGTCGTCATCGCTGATACCTTCGGCATGACCGAATTTGGCGAAATGTGCGAACTGGTGGGTGACACTGTCGAAGCACGCCGCGGCGAGTTCGAGCCGCAGGGCGTCGAGATCGGGCGTCAGTGACATATCCGTCGTCGCGTGTTCTATCCGCTGTTGCGCAGCGCGCTGGCCAGACCGTTCATCGTCAGCAGGATCCCGCGCTGCACCAGTTCATCGTCGTCGCCGGAGCGGTAACGCCGCAGCAGCTCGACTTGCAGATGGTTCAGCGGCTCGAGATATGGGAAGCGGTTGAACACCGAACGGGCCAACGCCGGGTTGTCGGCAAGTAGGTTGTCCTGGCCGGTGATCAGCTTGTGCGCGTTGATGCTTCGCTGGTGCTCGGCTGCGATCTTGTCGAACACCCGCCGCCGCAACGATTCGTCTTGCACGAGTTCGGAGTAACGGGCCGCCAGGCCGAGGTCGGTTTTCGCGAGGACCTGTGCCATGTTCGACAGCACGGTTTGGAAGAACGGCCAACGTTCGTAGAGTTCGCGCAACGTCTCCAGGCGTCCCTCACCGCCGGCAAGCCATTCCTCGATTGCCGTGCCGGTCCCGTACCAGCCCGGCAGCATCACCCGCGACTGGCTCCAGGCCATCACCCAGGGTATGGCGCGCAGATCGGAGATCGACGACGTCTGCTTGCGCGAAGTCGGGCGACTACCGACGTTGAGCGAACCGATCTCGCTGACCGGAGTGGACTGCAGGAAGTACTCCACGAAACCGTCTGTCTCATGGACCAATTCAGAGTAGGCACGCTGCGCCCGGTCGGCCAGCTCGTCCAGGATCTCGTACGCCGGTCCGGCGGCGTCGTCGAGGCCCTCGACGTCGAGCAGGGTCGACTCCAACGTGGCCGCCAACAGGGTCTCCAAGTTGCGCTGCGCCGTCAGCGGCTCGGCGTATTTGGCAGCGATCACCTCGCCTTGCTCGGTCAGCCGCAGTGAGCCGTTCACGGCGCCGGGCGGCTGAGCGAGGATGGCCTGGTAGCTGGGTCCTCCACCGCGACCCACGGTGCCGCCGCGACCGTGGAACAGCCGCAACCGAATACCGGTCTTGCGCGCGGACTCGACGAGGTCCAGCTCGGCCCGGTACAGCGCCCAGTTGGCGGTCAGATAACCGCCGTCCTTGTTGGAGTCCGAATACCCGAGCATCACCTCTTGACTGTCGCAGCGGGTCCGAACGATGCGTCGATACACCGGAAGGTCAAGCGCTGCTTCGAGAATCGAGGCGCCCCGGTGCAAATCGTCGATGGTCTCGAACAGCGGCACAATGCCGACCGGGCAGTGTGGCTCATCCTCCGATGCGTCGAGCAGTCCGCACTCCTTCAGCAGGAGGCCCGCTTCGAGCAGGTCGGAGACCGAGCGACACATCGAGATAATGTAGTTGGGCACCGACGGCGGCCCATAGATGTCGACCGCGCGTGCGGCGGCGGAGATGATGGCGAGTTCTTTGCGCGCCAGTTCCGACAGCTGCTCGCGCTCGCCGATCAACGGTCGTCGGGTGCTCAACTCCTCGGCCAAGATGTTGACCCGCTCGTCCTCGCTCAGCGATGCGTAATCGGGATGCACCCCGGCCCACGCCAGCAGCTCGGCGACCACTTCCTCGTGCACGTCGGAGTTCTGCCGCATGTCCAGACCGGATAGGTGAAAACCGAAGACGTGCAATGCTTCCCGCAGCTGCGCCAACCGGTCGTCGGCCAGCAATGCGCTGCCGTGGGCGCGCAGCGAGGCGTCGACGGTGTCGAGGTCGGCCTGCATCTCCTCCGGTGTCGAGTACGGCGGCAACCCCAGGTCGAGCAGGTTGTCGGGCTCCTGGTCGAGAATCTGCCCTGCGGTGGCGGTGAGGCGGCCGTGGATGACCCGCAGCGCGCGGCGGTACGGCTCGTCGCCGCGGGCCGGCTCTTCGCAACGCTGCGCCAGCGCGGTCAGCTCGTCGGTGACGGCGACCAGGCGCGCCGACATCGACAGCTCTTGCTCCAACGCGCTCAACTCGGCGGTGTAGTGATTCAGCGCCGTGTAGGCCGCGCCGCCGGTGGCCAGCCGCACCACGTCTGCGGTGACATTGGGGTTGCCGTCGCGGTCGCCGCCGATCCAGGAGCCCGGCCGCAGGATCGGTTCGGGCAGCAGCTCGGCGTCGGGCCAGCGGCCGCGCAACGCCTGACGGACCCCGGCGTTGACTTTCGGCACCACCTCGAAAAACGCTGCCGCGTAATAGCGCAGGCCGACGGCGATCTCGTCGGAGATCTGCAACCGGGAAAGCCGCACCAACGCCGTCTGCCACAGCATCAGCACCTGTCGGCGGAGCTCGGTGTCGATATCGCTGTCGTCGGGGGTCTTGGTGTGGCCTTGCGCATGCAGACGCATCAGTTGGGTGATCCGGTGCTGGACGTCGAACACCGTGCGACGCCGCGTCTCGGTGGGGTGCGCGGTGATCACCGGCGAGACCAAGGCGCCGGTGAGTGCTTCGGCGACGGTCGCCGAATCCAAATCCGCGGCATCGAGCTTCAGATAGGTGGCAGCCAAACTGCTGTCTTGCGGTGGGTCGCCGGCTTCGACGTGAATGGCGCGACGGCGTTCGCGGTGAATGTCCTCGGCGACATTGGCCAGCAGCGCGAAATGGCTGAAGGCCCGGATCACCGGGATCGCCTTACGGATTTCGATGCCGTCGAACATCTGCGCCACATCGCTGCGCTCGATCTCCGAGCGGCGCACCTGGAACGACGCTTTCCGGGCCCGCTCCACCAGGTCGAAGACCTCGTCCCCGTTCTGCTCGCGAACCGTGTCGCCCAGGATGGCACCGAGTAACCGAATGTCTTCGCGCATCGGCTCGGTGGCTTCGCGGCCGGTGCGGGTGCGTTGGACCGCGCCGAAGGGCTCGAGCGAGTCGGATGCTTCAGCCATGCCTACCAGTATCAGGGTGGTTGGCTGTCTTCGCCTTTCGTGGGGTCAGGCGTTGTACTTGATCCGCAGCGCCACACCGACGATGGCAACCAGCCAGATGCCGACGACGAACAACGTCAGCCGGTCGAGGTTTTTTTCCACCACCGTCGACCCGGACAGGCTGGACTGCACGCCACCACCGAACAGCGTCGACAGACCGCCACCCTTGGCCCGGTGCAACAGCACCAACACAACCACCAGGATGCTGGTGACTACCAGGGTGATCTGCAGAGCCAATTCCATGGCCCACACCTTACCGGCTGCGACCAGCGGGCTGAGACCGGAGTTAGGTTGTCAGCGGCCCGAAGTAGGTCTTGTCGCCGGCGTAGTCCAGATACACGGCGTGGTTCACGAACGGTAGGACACCGCTGTCGATGCTGGTCCCAGAAACCACCGTGGGACTGTCGCTCACGCCTGTGCCGGTGCCGACATCGAAGTTCCCGGTTGTCGTGTAGCTGTAGAGCTCTTGGCCGCCGGTGTTGTAGACCGATATCAACGTCCCCGCCGGGACGGAACCGCCGGACACCAAGCTCGACGGAATCGTTCCGAACACGCCACCGGAGTCGATGTTGTTCGATACTGCAACCGCCGTGCCGGTACCAACCTTCTCCAACACATTGCTGACCGGGTCACCGGCCGTGGAGGGGGCACTCGGGAACGGGTTATCGCCACCGACAACCAGCTGGTCGTGCGGAATGTCGACGAGCACCCCGCTGGAGCCCTCGAATGGGGTGGTGGTCGGTCCGGCGGTGTTCTCGCCGATACCCAGGATGCCACTGACCTCGTTGCTGCCGAGGAAATGCTGGAAAGCGTCGTTGGTGAAGTAGCTGAAGATGTTTGACGGGTCCCAGGAGTAAATCTCGACGTCGACCGGGCCATCAGTGCTGAGCACGGTCGATCCCCCCGCACCGAGGTAGTCGACTGGGACGTGGTTGTAGGTCAGGTAGAGGTAATCCACCCCGCCGCTGTAACCGCTTTCACTGATGCCCGTCGGGGTCCCAAGCGCGTACAGGGCTTCGAGCTGCGAGAAGTAGTTCGTCCCAAAGTCCGTGTACGGGAGGACAAGGCCGCTGGATCCGGTGTCGACCAGCAGCGGCACAGAGGTGGTGCCGCCGTCGATGGTGGCGTTGACCGCCGGCTCGGTGCCCTCGAGGACCGTCAGCGGAATCGTGGCCCCCGCCGCCGCTACGGAGGAAGCGGGTTCGGCCGCCGTCGCCGCGGCCGCCAGAGCAGAGTCGGTGCTCGGCAGCGCGAAATCGAACGAGGTGTTCAGGCTGGCGAGCAAGCTGTCGGTCCAGCTGGTGAGATCGAGGGCTGCCGCTGGGTCGAAGACGGCAATCGAATCCGTCAGCGACGTCAGAAACGGCTGGATGATCG
>JAVHWH010000112.1:0-3736 GCA_032159915.1 Mycobacterium sp. | reverse complement strand
CCGCCGGCGGCCCGCCATGCAGCCAACCCGCCGTCGAGAATGCGGACATCGGCAATGCCGGCAGCGGTCAGGACCCACCAGGCCCGCGCCGAACCGGCTCGATTCCAGTCGTCGTAGACGACGGTGGGTACGCCGGCGCACGCACCCCACCGCCGAGCGGCGGCCTCGACGCTGCGACCGGACGGCAGCGGGTGGCGACCGCACCCGGCGACGGAGTGGTCGCTGAGTTCGTCGTCGAGGGAGACATAGACCGCGCCGGGTAGGTGGCCCTGCAGATACGTCGCGCGGCCGTCGGGCTCGTCGAGCCGCCAGCGCACATCGAGGATCGTCAGTGGATCACCGGCGTCGATCAGGTCGGCCAACTCGGCGGCGGCGATCAACACGCTTATGGCTTGAATCCCAGATCGTGTAAGGCATCGACGCAGCCGCTGATCCAGTCGGCCCCATTCGGCGGCGGCGAACCGCCGCTCATCTCCACTTGGCAGGCAAGCGCAGCGGTGTAGCCGGTTCTCATCTCGCTTGCGAGGTACGCGCGGTTTTGCGGGACCGCGAAATAGTCGTGCTCGGTCTTGTAGCCGTCCTTGTACGACGGGCTGTTGACGTTCGCGGGTGGCGGGTTGTTGGCCGGGCCATGCGGGCAGCCGCCGGTGGGGCATTGCGGATCCGCGTGCACGGGTGACGCCACGCCGATCGCGGCTAGCGCAATAGCCGCCGCGAGAAAGGAGCGGTAGAACATATCGCGCATCATCGCATGGGTGCCGGTGCGCGCAGGTCGAAATGCTGCGGTATCAGCCGAACTGCATGGGCAGGCTGGTCGGCCCGCTCATGCCGAGCAACGGCTTCCACGGCGACGATCCGATTTGCCGCGGGTTCGGCAGGCGCTGAGCGAGAATGGTGAGCGCCTCGGCCAGCTCACGTCGCGCCAGGTTGGCGCCCAGGCAGTAATGCACGCCTCCACCGAATGTCAAGATGGCCGGCGGCTCGTCGCGGGTGATGTCGAAGCGCGTCGGATCGTCGTAGACGGCGAAATCGCGATTCGCCGCATAGGTGTTCACCAAGATGAAAGTACCTGCCGGGAAGAGGTAGTCGTCGATCGCGACGTCGTCGGTGACGCTTCGCACCGTGCTGCACATCGACGGTGAATGTCGCATGGTTTCCTCGACCGCGCGCATCGCAAGTTCGGGTCGGTCGCGCAACAGCGCGAACTGCTCGGGGTGGTCGCACAACACCTGCATGGATGCGGCCAGTTGGCTGCGCGTTGTGTCGGTGCCGGCCACCAGAATGCTGAATGCCAGCATGCGTAACTCGCCGGCGTCAAGGCGGTCGCCCGCGTCTTCGATGCAGATCAGCTCAGACAGCAGGTCTTCGGTCGGGTGTCGACGGCGGTCGGCCACCATCGCGTCGATGTAGTCGTCGAACGCACCCCACGCTTTCAGGACGACGGGCTCTTCTTCGGTGAGGTCGCAGTCGAAACTCACGATTTTGAAGATGTCCTCGGCCCACCGGGAGAACAGCTGCCAGTCTTCGCGAGGCGCACCGAGCAGGGCACAGATGACCGGAATGGGATAGGGCCGGGCAATATCGGCCACGAATTCGCAATGGCCCGAATCCGCTACCTGATCGATCAGCTCGTTGATGACGGCGTGGATCGTGTCGTCCATGCGGGCGGTCGCCCGCGGCGTGAAAGCTTTGGACACCAGGCTGCGCAGCCGGCGGTGCTCGTCGCCTTCCATGTTCAGGATGCTGCGAGTGACCCTGTCCCACAGCGGTCCCGAGGTGATCCCGTGGGCGGACAGATGAATGCCCGGAGGAATGACGAACCGTGGATCACGCAGCACCCTCCGGGCCAGTTCGTACGAGAGTATCTCGGGGCCGATGGGTCCCAAGGCGATCGGCGCCTGCTGCTGAGCTGCCTGGAACTGCGGGTAGATCTGCTGCGGGGTGTCGGTCAGGTCATAACTCAGGATGGGCAGACCCGCCTCGAAAACGCTCGGCCTCGCCGCGTCAACGGTCATGGCGTCTCCTCGCTGCCGGATCTGTCAAACAACATTGGTCGACAGCAAAGTCAGCGGAAGGCCGAATACCGCCAGGTCGATTTCCTCTAGGTAGGAACCCTCACCGGAAAAGCTCTGCCGGAAACGAGTTGTCGACCCGTACCTTTCGGTGACGGCTTCGGCGTCGGAGGCTCCGGGGACGCGGAGCACCACGGTGTATACACCGTCGCCGTTGTGCTTCACGAACTCACTGACCGATGCCGCCACTTCGGCCGTCGCGCCGGGGACGGCACTGATCAGTTCGACGCCGCCGTTCCAGTCGAGATGAATCGTCAGGCCCAGTTCAGTGAGCTCGGTGCTCTCGAAGCGGAAGCCGAGTTCGGTGAACATCTGCGCCACGCTCGCTTGCCGTTCGGGGGCGACCGCAAACACGACGTGATGAAGCTGCGTCTCAGGCATTGACGACTCCACGCGGAAGTAGCAGTGGCAGATCGTTGTAGGTCGCTATGCCGGGCGGCGCGGCGACCACGGCCGGTATCGCGGTGATGGCGGGCACAGCCGTAATCGTCAGACCGAGCAGCACGTATTCTTCGATCGTCTCCGCGACGAAATCGGCGGGCGGCTCGAACGCCAGTGTGGTCTTGATCGTGGGCCGGCCCTCGACGGTGATGTTGTATCCGAATCCCATCGTCCATTTGGGCTTCAGCGATTGCCCCTTGGTCCACACCCCGCGCACCTCGACGAGATCACGGCCACCGGCAAACCCCTTCCAGCTCACATCGATTCCGGCTACGCACCCCTTGGCGATGAGCCAGTCGCCGGGTAGCTCGATATCTTCGGTGGCCTCGGCATACTGAGCGTCGCAACGGATCTCGTCGAGCTCAACCCCCAGTGCGTCGGCTACGATCATGACCGCTTCGCGGAAGATTCCCGATCCCTCCTCGGTTACCGCCGGCAGATCCAGATCATCGATCGGGTATCCGAACCCCATAATTTTCTCGGTCTCCGGCGAGTTGTAAATCGTCGTATCGAACGATTCCACGATGCACACCCGATCGATCCGGTCTGAGAGGCCGGCAGAGACGATCGCGAAGAGTTCGATGAAGCCGGGGTTCAAGCCGCTGCCGAAGATCGTCGACTCACCCCGTTCACACGCCTGCAGGATGCGTTCGCGTCCGCGGCCGAGTCGATGGCCGGTGATGAACTCCGACGTGGTTACGACGTTGATGCCCGCTTCGAGGACGCGGACCAGAGTGTCGACGTCAACGAACATCTGGTTGTACACAACGCAATCGGGCGCGAGCGCGATCAGGGCGTCGACGTCGTCGGTGGCCAGGACGCCGAGTGGTTGGATGCCGCACAGCTCCCCGACATCGCGCCCGACCTTATCGGGCGACCATGCGTAACATCCGACCAGTTCGAGTAGTGAGTTTTCGACGATGGCGTGTACCGACTTGGTGCCGATGTTGCCCGTAGTCCACTGGACGACGCGGTAGGTCACAGGTGCGGGGTTGCTTGCTGCCGGGCGGCGCGCGCGTCGTGAATCCGCACCAGTTCACGAAATCCCAGCCGGTGATACTTCGGAACAGGCTGGATCCCCCACTGATCGCGGGCCGTGTCCTTGCCCTCGGCGCCCTCGGGTGGCCCCAGCATCGGATAGGGGACCTTGCATTGCAAGGTGTCGTCGGAGTAGCGCACTTTGAGCAACTCGCTGCAGATCTGGGTCAGGCTCAGCGTCGGAT
>JAVHWH010000109.1:0-5072 GCA_032159915.1 Mycobacterium sp. | reverse complement strand
CGCCGGTCGGCACATCGGGCGGCTGGCTGACAAACAGCGACGGCCAGGTCGTGATGCTGCACGGGCTCAACGAGGTCTACAAGATGGCGCCAGGGGAACCCTTGGCCAGCGGGTTCGACGACGATGACGCGGCATTTCTGGCCGAGCACGGTTTCAACGCAGTCCGAGTGGGCGTGATCTGGTCGGACCTCGAACCCCATCCCGGCGTCTTCAGCCCGACTTACCTGCAGTCCATCGAGCAAACCGTCCAGACCTTGGGCAAGCACGGTATCTACAGCATCATCGACTTCCACCAAGACGCCTACAGCACCGCGTTCGGCGGAGAGGGTGCGCCGGACTGGGCGGTGCAGACCGACGGGGTAGCCAACCCCTCGCTGCCCTTCCCGTACAACGAGTTCTTCAATCCCGCAGAGCAGCAAGCCTGGGAATCGTTCTGGTCGAATGCCGACGCCTCCAACGGAATCGGTCTGGAGAACAACTACAGCCAGATGTTGGAGTACGTCGCCCATGCCTTCAACGGCAACTCCAACGTGGCCGGATTCGAGCTGATGAATGAACCATCGCCGGGGTCATCGACGTTCCTGTCGACCTTGTTCGGCAACCCGTTTTTCGACAGTCAGCAGTTGACCCCGTTCTACGACCAGGGCGC
This sequence comes from Mycobacterium sp., assembly GCA_032159915.1. Classification (GTDB taxonomy): domain Bacteria; phylum Actinomycetota; class Actinomycetes; order Mycobacteriales; family Mycobacteriaceae; genus Mycobacterium. The sequence goes on along the minus strand of JAVHWH010000109.1, from coordinate 4,423 downwards.
CGACGCGATCCGGGCGGTCGATCCGAGCACTCCGATCTTCTTCGAACCGAATGTGCTGTCTAACGCGGGTGTGCCCACTGACCTGGGCACAGTGGACGCATCGAACACGGTGTTGTCGTTCCACGATTACTGCGAATTCTCCCTCGGCCCGCTCGGATGCATCCCCAGCGTCAGCGGCATCGTCGGCAACGCCGAAAGCTACGCGCAGGCACACGGGATTCCGCTGTTCATGACCGAGTTCGGGGCGACCAGCGACCAAGCGGCGATTCTGGGCCCGATGCAGGGTGCCGACCAGCATCTGATCGGGTGGACCGAATGGGCCTATTCCGGCCAGGGTGACATCACCACTAGCGCGGATCCGCCCGGTTCGGAGTCCCTGATCTACAACCCGGCGGAACCGTTGACCGGCGCCAATGTGAACACCGGCAACCTGGAAACTCTGGCTGAGCCGTACCCGCAAGTGGTCTCGGGTACCCCCACTTCCTACTCTTTCGAGAACGGCATCCTGCAGTTCAGCTACTCCACCGAGAAGGCCGATGGACTGGGCAGCTTTCCGGCCGGCTCGCACACCACCATCTCGATCCCGAGGGTGGAGTTCCCGGACGGCTACCAGGTGAGCGTGACCGGCGGTGAAGCGCTATCGGCTGCCAATGCCGCCGAGCTGGTGATCGTCTCGAACACCGGGGCGAGCGCCGTCAGCGTGACGGTCAGCGCGGCTGGGACCTAGCCGGGCAATCGGAGCTAGCCGGGCGACGATGCAGAGCGCGAAGCGCGATGGGGAGGAGCCGCCGGGCAATCGGAGCTAGCCGGGCCGCCGAACCGCTCCGTTACGCTGGTTGACCATGACCAGTACCGACCCGGCGCCGCAGCCGCACGCCACCGCTGAGCAGGTCGAGGCCGCCCGTCACGACAGCAAGCTGGCCCAGGTGCTCTATCACGACTGGGAAGCGGAGAACTACGACGAGAAGTGGTCGATCTCCTATGACCAACGCTGCGTCGACTACGCCCGTGACTGCTTCAACAGCGTTGTCCCTGATGAAGTGATTCACCGGCTGCCCTATGACAACGCTCTCGAGCTGGGCTGCGGTAGTGGCTTCTTTCTGCTGAACCTGATCCAGTCAGGGGTGGCGCGGCGCGGTTCGGTCACCGACCTTTCGCCGGGCATGGTCAAGGTCGCCACCCGCAATGGACAGTCGCTGGGGCTCGACATTGACGGCCGGGTCGCCGACGCCGAACGAATCCCCTACGACGACAATTCTTTTGACCTGGTCGTCGGCCACGCCGTGCTGCACCACATTCCCGACGTTGAGCTGACATTGCGTGAAGTACTGCGCGTGCTGCGGCCCGGCGGCCGGTTCGTGTTCGCCGGTGAGCCGACGATTGTCGGCAACACCTACGCGCGCAGGCTGTCGACCTTGACCTGGCGGGTCGCGACCAATGTCACCAAGCTGCCCGGATTGGACGATTGGCGGCGTCCGCAAGCGGAGCTCGACGAGTCGTCGCGTGCCGCGGCACTGGAGTCCATCGTCGACCTGCACACCTTTGATCCAGCCGACCTGGAGCAGATGGCCAGGACCGCCGGGGCCGTCGACGTCGATACCGCCACGGTCGAATTCACCGCGGCGATGCTCGGCTGGCCGCTGCGGACCTTCGAGTACGCGGTGCCGCCGGATAAACTCGGCTGGGCATGGGCCAGGTTCGCGTTCACCAGTTGGAAGGTGTTGAGCTGGGCTGACGGCAACGTGTGGCGACATTTGGTGCCGAAGGGCTGGTTCTACAACGTCGAGATCACCGGGGTCAAGCCGTCCTGAAATTCGGTCTCGACGATGTCGCTTACCTGACGTCGGACGAGGGTTCGGCTGCGCTGTCCGCGGTCGAGGCCTTCCCGTTGACCGACCGCGTCGGTGAAATCACGCGGCTGCGAGAACGATTCGGCGACCGCACGCCGGTGTTGGTGGAGACGGTGTTGCTGCGTCGCCGCGCGGCTACAAAGCTCGCCGAGTTGCCCGGTTCCCGCAATTGGCTGTTCACCGACGAAGCGCTACAGCAAGCCAGTGCGGCGCCGGTTGCACTGCATCGGTCGAAGCGGTTGCGCGGCAAGGTGGTTCACGACGTGACCTGCTCCGTGGGCACCGAGCTGGCCGCGTTGCGCGGCTCAGCAGCCGAACTCGTGGGCAGCGACATCGATCCGGTACGGCTTGCGATGGCGCAACATAATCTGGGCGACGGCGTCGATCTCTGCCGCGCTGATGCGCTGCGTCCGGTCACCCGTGACGCAGTGGTGGTGGCTGACCCGGCGCGGCGCAGCGGTGGTCGGCGGCGCTTCAACCCGCGCGATTACCAGCCCGCGCTCGACGATCTGCTCAAGGTGCACCGAGACCGCGACATGGTGGTGAAATGCGCGCCGGGGATCGATTTCGACGCTATGGCGCAGCTCGGGTTCGACGGTGAGATCGAGGTGACCTCGTATCGCGGCTCGGTTCGCGAAGCGTGTCTGTGGTCGCCAGGATTGGTTGAGTCGGGCGTGCGCCGGCGGGCCAGCATCCTCGATCGCGGAGAACAGGTCACCGACGCCGATCCGGCTGAGTGCGGGGTCGGCGACGCCGGTCGATGGCTTATCGATCCGGACGGCGCTGTCGTGCGGGCCGGCCTGGTGCGTCACTACGCCGCGCGCCACGGGCTCTGGCAGCTCGACCCCAACATCGCCTATCTGTCCGGGGATCGATTGCCGGCGGGGGTCCGCGGGTTCGAGGTTCTCGACCAGCTCGCCTTCGATGAACGGCGCCTGCGCCAAGCGCTGGCGACGCTGGACTGCGGAGCGTTGGAAATCCTGATCCGCGGCGTCAACGTCGATCCCGACGCGCTGCGCCGGCGACTGGCCCTGCGCGGCAGCCTGTCCCTGACGGTCGTCATCACCCGGCTCGGGTCGGGCGCTGCGGCCCAGGGCACTGCGTTTGTCTGCCGATCGTCGCGCTGACGACTGACCGGGTCGGCAACCACCTTCCGACGGAGATGATGGTTGCCGACCCGGTACCCCCCTGGCTCAGAAGAGGGTGCTGAGCTCGGTCCACAGATTGGAGCTGTCGGCAGCAGCTGACGCCCCGTCGAACGAACCCAGCAGCTCGGTCAGCCAGTTGCTGCTTTCCGCGGCGGCCGAGCCGCCGTCGAGTGCGGGGAACAGGTCGGTGAACCAGTTGCCGCCGTCAGCCGCGGCCGGTGATCCGTCGTTGAGGGATGAGAGAAACTCGGTTGCCGGTGGCCACCCCACAGGATTCCCGGTCGGGTCGTAGACATGCACATTGTCGCCGATCGCACTCGCGGTATTGTTGCTGGAGCTGTCCCAGCCTGCCAAGGCGATGGCGTGCGAGCCTTCAGCGGTAGCTGTATTGAAATTGCTGTCGTAGATAGCAGTTCCATCCCCTGCACCCGCCTGAGCAACGGCATAGTCGCCATTAGCGACAGCGGTATTGCCGCTGCCCCAAGCGGCCTGCGCGGAGCTCCAGGTACCCGTCGCGGTGGCGGAGTCAAACCATCCGGTATCTCCGACGGCTGCGTTGCTGTGATCACCCATCGCCGAGGCGTAGTTGAAAAAGCCGCTCATCGCATTGGAGTCGGAATATGCGCCTTGAGCGATCGCGAAGTTTCCAAAACTCGATTCCGCTCTGGCAGAGCCATTTTCGATTAGGAGCACACCACTGATTGATAGGGCGAAGTTCGAGGGGTCCGTGGGCAGCGTCGCAGGTGTCACCGATGCCGCGGCCGAGGCACCGTCGCTCAGTAGGTCGGTCCCGGTGGCTGCCGCTCCGCCCGCCCCGGGGCTGACATCCGTGACGAGGTCTCCGTTGGCGTCGGCCACGTTGCCACTACTGCCGTCCAACCCGGCGGCGGCGTGGGCCTGGTAACCCTCCGCGGTGGCGGTGTTGAAGCTACCGGTGGAGAAACCACCATTCGCGACGCCCGCGTAGGCGGTGGACATATTGCCAGTAACGGTTGCCGTGTTGCCGCTGCCGCCGGCACCCCAAGCCGCTTGCGCGGAACTATATGATCCGACCACCGTGGCAGTGTTGAAAAGTCCGGTGCTAACGCCACTGCCCCCGATGAGTGCGACGCTGTCATTACCGTCTACGGTGGCCGTGTTGAACAGGCCGCCGTAAGCAGTGGCGTCGGTGCTGGCGCCGTGGGCAATCGCGATATTTCCGAAGCTGGACTCCGCAAAAGCAGTGCCGCTCTGATACAGCGGGATTCCGCTGAAAGAAATTGCATAGTTGGTGAAGTCGTCTGGGATCGTCGGCGGCGTTACCGCCGCCGCCGAGGCGGCCGCCACCGCGCCGAAGTCCGGTAGATATGCGGCGATGTCGGCTCCGCCAATGGAGTCAGCAGAGGCGATGGCCGGCATCGACGCCATCGCCGATCCCACGCCGAG
>JAVHWH010000104.1:0-2629 GCA_032159915.1 Mycobacterium sp. | reverse complement strand
CCATCGGCACCGCTGTCTTCGGGCTGATCTCACTGGCGGAGAGCGTCATCGAGGGACCTCCGAAGGCCCTGCCCGGCAGCGGCGTCACGGTGAAGCGCTCGACGCTGAAGATCGGCGATCAGGAAGTCCCCGCGGACTGGTACTTCCCGGACACCTATGACCCCGATAGCGCGACACCGCCAGAGCGCATCATCTACCTGCAGCACGGTTTCCTCGCAAGGGGTGTGTTCTACGACTACACCGCGTCCTACCTCGCCAAGGAAACCAACAGCGTCGTCGTCGCCCCCACGCTGACGTCCAACATCTTCGCCACCGACGGCATGTGGCTGGGCGGCGATCAGATGCACCGCGCCGTCGCCGACTTGTTCCTCGACGACAACCCGGCGCTGCTGGACAGCGCGCAAGCAGCCGGTTACGGCCAGGACCAGCTACCGGGTCAGGTCGTCCTGGTCGGCCATTCACTCGGTGGTGGGCTGGTGATCGACACCGCCCGCTACATGAAGCAGAACGGAACAAGCGGCAAGCTTGCGGGCGTGGTGATGCTCGACGGCGTCTCGTTCACCGATCCGGTGCCCATCCTGAAGGACCTTGACGGAATCCCGGTGTACAACCTGTCCTCGACACCGAACCCCTGGAACCTGTTCGGGGCGATGGACTACGCCCTTGCCCAGACGCGGGGCGGCCAGCCCACCGGGGCTCAGCTGCTCGGCAGTTGGCACTCGGATGCGATGGTGGGCGGCAATCCTCTCATTCAGCTCGGCGCCTACCTGCTCACCGGGTACGGCGGGCCTGCGAACGTCGAGGGCTCCCAGATCCTGGCCGCAGGCTGGATCAACGACCTGTTCGCCGGCACGACGGACTCAGGGTTCTACGGCTCGCCCGGTTCCACGATCACGATCCCGACGCCGGCCGGGCCGGCTATCGGGCTGATTCAGCCGACGCCGGGACCGATCACCTCCGTGGGTCGTGAAGTGACGGCCGCGTTCTTCGGGTTGCTGGCTCACATCAATTTCGCCACCGACGTCCACCCGGCACCGACGCAGGCGGTGACAACCACCTGCTCCGGGACCCCCTCGGATTCGTCTCCGTCGTGCACTCCAGCGATCGCTGCGTGACCAACGGGTAAAAGTCCACAGCGACACGGCGTTATCTCTTGACGGAAACGCTCCGGCGGGCCACTCTGTTGGGCAGCATGTGTAAAGGGATCAAGGACGCCGGCCAGCGCCCAAGTTGATTCAGCATGCCGTGGTTGAGGAATACGCCGTCCTGCGCTATTGTTGGACGTTGCGCTGGCTGCCTCCTGCCCATCTACCGCCTCTGACACCGTGGTCCTAGGCTGAGCCCCATTTCAGGCTCAGTATCTAGTCGCGTGCCCGTTGTTGAGGGCCGTCTGGACACAGGGGATCGCCAGCCGAACCAACGCAGAGTTCGCGGCGTAGGGGTGGTACCCACCTTCCCGACAGTCGCATTAGGTGCTGGAAGGATGCATCTTGGCAGTCTCCCGCCAGAGCAAGTCCGCTACTACAACCTCTAGCTCCGTACCCGGAGCACCCAACCGAATTTCATTCGCCAAGCTCCGTGAGCCTCTCGAGGTTCCGGGGCTGCTCGAGGTTCAGACCCAGTCCTTCGAATGGCTGGTCGGCTCCGAGCGTTGGCGTGAGGTCGCCACCGCCCGTGGTGACGTGAACCCCGTCGGTGGGCTCGAAGAGGTGCTGACTGAGCTGTCCCCGATCGAAGACTTCTCCGGATCGATGTCGCTGTCGTTCAGCGATCCGCGCTTCGATGAGGTCAAGGCACCGGTCGACGAGTGCAAAGACAAGGACATGACGTACGCGGCCCCGCTGTTCGTCACGGCCGAATTCATCAATAACAACACCGGCGAGATCAAGAGCCAGACGGTGTTCATGGGTGACTTCCCGATGATGACGGAGAAGGGCACCTTCATCATCAACGGCACCGAGCGTGTCGTCGTCAGCCAGCTGGTGCGCTCGCCGGGCGTCTACTTCGACGAGAACCGCGACAAGACCACCGACAAGACGCTGCACAGCGTCAAGGTCATCCCCGGCCGCGGTGCGTGGCTGGAGTTCGACGTCGACAAGCGCGACACCGTCGGTGTGCGCATCGACCGCAAGCGTCGCCAGCCGGTCACCGTGCTGCTGAAGGCGCTGGGCTGGACCACCGAGCAGATCACCGAGCGGTTCGGTTTCTCCGAGATCATGATGTCGACGCTGGAGAAGGACAACACCGCAGGCACCGACGAGGCGCTGCTGGACATCTACCGCAAGCTGCGACCGGGCGAGCCCCCGACCAAGGAGTCCGCGCAGACCCTGCTGGAGAACCTGTTCTTCAAGGAGAAGCGCTACGACCTGGCCCGGGTGGGCCGCTACAAGGTCAACAAGAAGCTGGGCCTCAACGTGGGCCAGCCGATCACGTCGTCGACGTTGAACGAAGAGGACGTCGTCGCGACCATCGAGTACCTGGTGCGGCTGCATGAGGGCCAGACCACGATGACCGCCCCCGGCGGCGCCGAGGTGCCGGTCGAGGTCGACGACATCGACCACTTCGGCAACCGTCGTCTGCGCACCGTCGGTGAGCTGATCCAGAACCAGATCCGGGTCGGCCTTTCCCG
>JAVHWH010000034.1:0-18458 GCA_032159915.1 Mycobacterium sp. | reverse complement strand
GTGCTGGAAACTCGGCGCCGTGCCGCAGCCACTGTCCGCGCGACTGCCGGACGCCGAGTTGGCCGGCCTGCTCGAACTGCGGCCGCCAAAACTGCTGGTCGGTCGCAAGCACCCCGAAATACCCAGTGTTCCTGCCGGTTTCATTTCCGACCCGGCGTTGTCCGACGCCGCGCTGCCGGAAGCGGTGTCGCCGGTATGGAAAGCGATGGGCTCCGGCGGCAGCACCGGTCGTCCCAAACTCATCGAATCCGGCGGGGACAGCCGTGTTCCGGCGGCCATCGGCTATCCGCTCGGCGCCCAGGAGGGCGACATCACGCTGGTCCCGGTGCCGCTGTCGCACAACACCGGTTTCACCACCGCGACCATCGCCCTGTTGATGCGCCACCACCTGGTGCTGATGAGCCGGTTCGAGCCGGAGAAGTTCCTGCGACTGATCAGCGACCACCGCGTCACCTTCCTGACGACGGTGCCGACCATCATGCAGCGGGCGCTGCCGGTGTACCACGACCACCCCGAAGCCTTCGACTTGTCTTCGCTGCGACGGTTCTGGCATCTGGGCGCGCCGTGCCCGCCGGCCATCAAGCAGGCCTGGATCGACCTGCTCGGACCGGAAAAGGTCTGGGAGCTCTACGGCGGCACCGAGTTACAGGCCCTGACGTTCATCTCCGGTGACCAGTGGCTGACGCATCGCGGCTCGGTCGGCGTAGTGGTGGCCGGCGAAATGAAGGTGCTCGACGACGACGGCAACCCTTGCCCGCCCGGCGAGGTGGGCGAAATCTACCTGCGCCCCAGCCCGGGCAGCGCTCCCACCTACCGCTACGTCGGTGCGACGGCGAAGTCTCGCGACGGTTGGGATTCGTTGGGCGACCTCGGCTACTTCGACGCCGACGGGTTTCTCTACATCTCCGACCGCCGGGTGGACATGTTCACCGTCGGCGGCCGCAACGTGTATCCGGCCGAAATCGAGGCTGCGCTGTCCGAACACCCGGATGTGTTGTCCTGCTTGGTTGTCGGCGTGCCCGATGGCGACCTCGGGCAGGTGCCGTACGCCCTGGTCCAGGCCGGTGCCGAGTTGGATCAGCAGAGGCTGCAAGAATTTCTGCGTGAGCGCATCGCGGGCTACAAAGTGCCCGTAACGGTCGAATTCGTCGACGCCCCGCTGCGCGACGACGCCGGCAAGGCCCGCCGCTCCGCGGTGCGCGCGGACATCACGGCGCGATTGCGTCTTCCTGAGGCGGGCTGACGGCTTCTCCCTCCTGCAGGCGTGCCTTCCTGCGTGATTCCCAGCGCCGCAAGGCTTCCCGGCACGGCGATTCGACGAGCGCATAGCTCACGGCCGAAATCGCAATACTGAACACCAGGGTCAACGCCAGCACCTCGAGCATGTGTCCATGAAACGAGAACTGACCGATCACCGGGAACACCATCGTCAGCGCGGCAAGATGCCAGATGAAAATGCCGTAAGACCAGCGTCCGAGTGTCACCATCAGTGCGCTGCCCAGAAAGCGGTGATTGTCAGCGGGCCGGTCGAGCACCAGGGGCGCCACCAAACCCGCGGCCACCAGCGCACCCATCGCGGTCTTCACGGTGAATTGCGCAGCGCTGCTGGGCACTAACCCGGCCGGTCCGGCCAGCGGCGAAGCGGCAACCAGGTAGGCCGCCAGCACCACCGGCGCAATCACCAGGCGGTGTCGCGCCAGTCGGTGCGGCCAGCCGATCGGACTGTGAACCCATTCGGCGAGCAGCATGCCCACGGCGAACCACGAGAAGAATGCCGGCGGCCAGGTCAACGGATTGAGCCCGGGCCCGGTGTGAATCGGAAGCCAACCCCAAAACCAGCTTGCGACGGCCAGCGCGGCGATGGCCGGGATCCGGGCGCGGACCGGCAGACGGGCGGCCAGCATCGCCAGGACCGGGAGCGCCAGATAGAAGCTCACCTCGACCGACAGGCTCCACATCTGGGTCAGGCCGCCGGTCAGCGTCAGCGGCACGTACACCTGGGTGAGGGACAGATTCGCCAGCCACACCGTCAGACTCGGGTGATTGCCGTCCGGCAGCAGCGTCAGAATCACTACGACCGCAACCAGATACGCGGGCATGATGCGCACAACCCGCGATCGCAGATAGTGACCGGTGGCCGGACGCGGCGCCAGACCGCGTGCCGCGGCCGCGTGACTACGCCACAGCAGGAATCCCGACAAGGCGAAGAACACCGCGACCGCCAGGTCGAAGCGGCCGAACAGTCGACCGGCGAATCCGCTGGAGTGCCCGGTCTCGAAGGCCACGTGGGTGATGACGACGCCGATCGCAGCGCAGGCGCGCATCCCTTCGACTGCCGGCAGGAATGTGCGAGTGCCGCCCACCCGCCGCTCTTGCACATCCCTGCGCACTGCATCGTCGGCGGCGGGATCCATCCCCACAGTGTGCCGAACGACTGGGCACACCCGAATTGCCCACGGGTTTTCTTATAAGGGGACGTCAATCGTGACCTTAAATATTGCTGTTAGGGTCGAACGAGTTTTGCTTCGCTGCAGCGCCGCCGGCGGGTAGAACCCCAGGTTGCCCGGGGGTTCGAGGCGGAACAGGTGTACTGGCCTGAACCGGATGAGACCAAAAGGAGGTCGCGGCAACGTGAACCGAGCAGTCATGTTGCGGATGGCCGCGTGCGGGATCATGGGGCTCGGAGCCGCGCTGTTGATCGCCGCGCTGCTGTTGTGGACCTACACCGGCAGCCGGATCACCAAGATCCCGCTCGATCTGAATGCGACGTTGATCGGTGAAGGCAGCGGGACGACGGTCGACCCGGCCTCGCTGTACAGCCCGAAGCTCGTCGTCGACAAAAACGTGCCGATGGTGGCGCAGCAACAGATCGACGTCGAATCCCCCGCCAACGCCGACGTCGTCACGTTCCAGGTGGGCAACTCCCTTCGGCGCAGCGACAAGCAGAAGGATGCCGGGCTGCTGCTCGCGCTCGTCGACACCGTCACCCTCAACCGCAAGACGGCCTCGGCGGTATCGGACGACACTCATCCCGGCGGCGCGGTGCAGAAGCCCCGCGGATTCAAAGACGAAAGCCCGGCCACCAATATCGCGCTTCCGCACGAGGGGCTGTCCTACCGCTTTCCGTTCCACACCGAGAAACGCTCGTACTCGTACTTCGACCCGATTGCGCAGAAGGCATTCGAGGCCAACTACACCGGTGAAGAAGACGTCAACGGTCTGAGCGCCTACAAGTTCACCCAGGACGTCGGTTACGACGCGGACGGCAAGCTGGCCGAGCCGATCAGGTACCCGTCGCTGTACGCCGACGACGCGGACAGCAAGGTCACCAACACCGCGGCCATGTGGGGCTTGCCGGGTGATCCGGACGAGAAGATCACCATGACCCGCTACTACGCCGCGCAGCGGACGTTCTGGGTCGACCCGGAGTCCGGCACGATCGTCAAAGAACAAGAGCGCGCCAATCACTACTACGCGCGGGACGCGTTGAAGCCGGAAGTGACGTTGGTCGACTACAAGATCACCTCGACCGAGGAGACAGTCGAGTCGCAAGTCAACGCCGCTCGCAACGAGCGCGACCGGTTGGCGCTGTGGTCGCGGGTGCTGCCGATCACCTTCACCGCGGCGGGTGTGATCGCCCTGATCGGCGGGCTGCTGCTGGGCTCGTTCAGCCTGCGTACCGAGAGTGCGCTGAACGACCCCAACCTGGACGCGGCCGATCACGGGTTCTTCGGTCGCGGCGAGCCGCCGGCCGAGCGGGTGCCCGGCGCCGAAGCCGAGACCGAGAAGATTCCCACGCAGCCCAAGGACGTCAAGCGAGACGGACCGCCGAGTTCGGGAAGTCCGTCGACTCCCGCGCCGCCCGACGTGCCGTAGCTGGTTCAGCGCGTGCGGGCGCTTCCCAGCCGGATTCTGCGGTGGTCTCGTCCCGGGTACGCGTTGGCGTTGGCGCTGCTGGTGCTGGCGCCAATGCTGAGCCCCGGCTACCTACTGCTACGCGACGCGGTGTCGACGCCGCGGTCCTACCTCACCGACAGCGCGCTGGGCCTGGTATCGGCTCCTCGGGCGACGCCACAAGATTTCGCAGTGGCACTGGCCTCCCATGTTGTCGACGGCGGCATCGTGGTGAAGGCATTGCTCGTCGGTGGTTTGTGGCTGGCCGGCTGGGGTGCAGCGCGACTCGTCGCGCAGCTGCTGCCGGAATCCGGTGCCGGCGGTCAATTCGTGGCGATCACGGTGGCGATCTGGAATCCCTACGTGGGCGAGCGGCTCTTGCAAGGGCATTGGAGCCTCCTGCTCGGCTACGGCTGCCTGCCATGGGTGGCCAGCGCCGTGATCACGCTACGATCGCACGAAAATCTCACTCGCTCAACCTTTTTCAGCCTGGCGTTATGGATCGCGTTGGCCGGGCTGACCCCCACCGGGCTGATCCTGGCCGCCACCATCGGGTTGACCTGCGTCGCAGTGAAGGGCACTCGGCTTTCACGTCGTCGTTGCGCAGCACTGGTACTGGGCGACGCCGCACTGGCGGCGCTGCCGTGGTTGACCGCGGCAATGCTGGGTTTGTCGTCGGCGGATCGCATGTGGGCCCGCCCGCCGGGCATCGCCGCTTTCGCGGCACGCGCCGAACCGGCGCTGGGGACACTGGGCAGCCTGGCCAGCATGGGTGGTATGTGGAACGGTGACGCCGTACCCGCTTCGCGGGCAACGCTTTTCACGCTGGTGTCCGCTGTCGTGCTGCTCGCTGTGGTCGCCGCCGGTGTTTTCGCACTCCGGCATTCTCGGGCCGCACGCCCGTTGCTGCTGCTGGCGCTGATATCCGTTGTGGCACCGGCCATGCTGGCCACCGGCCCGGGCCTGGCCGTCTTGCACAATGTTGTCGAGGCCGTACCGGGGCTGGGTGTGCTGCGTGACGGGCAGAAGTGGGTGGCCCTGGCGATGCCCGGCTACGCGCTGGCGGGCGCAGCTGCGGTGTTGACGTTACGACGATGGCTCAGCTCCTCGGCCCCGGCCGTCGCCCCGCTGGTCTGCTGCGCCGCGCTACTGCTGTCGCTTCCCGACTTGGCCTGGGGCGTAGGCGGAAACGTCGGATCGGTGCGCTACCCCGGCGATTGGGCAACCGTCGCCGGAATGATCAACCGCGCGCCCGCCGAGGTCGCGGTGTTGCCGGCGGACACCATGCGGCGGTTCACCTGGTCCGGTCGCGCACCGGTGCTGGACCCGCTGCCGCGATGGCTGCGCGCCGACGTCCTGGCGACCGGTGATCTGACGATCTCGGGGACGACGGTTCTGGGCGAGGGCGACCGCGCCCGTGAGGTGCAGCGGCTGCTGTCGGCGGGTGCCGACCCGGATCAGCTCAAGCAGGCCGGCGTGGGATGGCTGGTCGTCGAGGAGGGTACGCCCGGCGATATCAGCACCGCCACAGACACATTGCAGCGGCTGCCCGTTGCATATCGCGGACGCGACCTGATGCTGTACCGGGTCGGCGGTGACACGGCCGGCGCATCCGCAGCTCGCCGGGCAGCGGTGATCGTCGCGCATCTGGTCTGGTTGGCGATGCTGATCGTCGGCGCAGCCGGCTCAGCCGTCGCGGGCCGGCGGCTGTCGTCAGACCACGCCGCTGACGCGGTCACCGGCGACGACTGACTCCAATACCGAGCACATCGCGTCAGCGCTTTGCTCCCAGGAGAATTCGGCGCTGCGCGCTTGCGCTTTGGCGCCGAGCTGATCGCGCAGCACCGGATCGGCAAGCAACTGCTCGAGTCGGCTCACCAATTCGGCGCGGTCGTCGACCAGCACGCCGGTAACCCCGTCGATGATCGAATCGGCCAGCCCGCCGGAGGACCGGTAACCGATCGTCGGCACCGCGTGCTGCGCCGCCTCGATGACCGCCAGCCCCCAGCCTTCTTTTCGGGACGGCAGCACGTGCACCCACGCCTGTTGCATGACACGGTGTTTGGCGGTGTCATCGACGTGTCCGTGAAACGTCACCGCATCCCTGATGCCGAGCCGACGCGCATGATCAATCAACCGCTGACTCCACCAACCGCCGCCGACGATGTCGAGGTGCAGCCCCGGTGTCGACGACCGCAGTTGCGCCACCGCGTCCAAGGCGTCTTCAATCTGCTTGTGCGGCACCAGCCGCGACAACACCAGCACCCGCGGCGTATCTGCCCGTGAGCCGGTCAACGATGCCTCCGGTGCCTCGTCAAGCCCGTTGCGCACGATGGCGATTCGCTCATTGCCGACACCCAGGCTGACCAGGTCGCGGGCCGACGGAAGTGACACCGTCACGTACTGGTTGCGGCGATGCACCCTCGGCGACAGCCACGATTCGACGAACCAGCCGACGCGGCTGAGGAACCAGCCCGCCACCGGCCACTGCTCACGGTGGCAGTGATGCACCAACACCGCGACGCGGGAGCCGTAGATCAGGCGGGCCAGAAACGGCAGGCCGTTCTGGGTGTCGACGACGACGTCGGGTCGCACGCCGCGCAGCGGCCCGACACCGAGCCGGGCCGCGGCCATCGCCAGTAGCGCCCAGATGTAGACCGTGTACCGACCACCCGAGCGGCAGATGTGCACTCCGTCGACGACTTCGCGGCGTGCTGCGCCGGGATAGCGGGCGGTGCGTAGCGTGACCTCCACGCCGGCTGCGGCTAGCCGGGCGCCGATACGCTGCAGGTAGGTTTCGCTGCCACCGCCCTGCGGGTGGCCGGTATCGCGCCAGCACAGCAGCAGCACTGAGCGCACACCGGACATCCGGCAAGCGTAGCGATGCCCGAGCTTTAGGGTTGGCCGGTGGCCGTGACCGAGGTGTTCGCGCGGCGGGCGACGTTGCGCCGGTCGCTACGGCTGCTGTCCAGCTTTCGCTACGAGCAGGCCGAGCCGGCGCGGTTCTACGGCCCGCTGGCCGTGGACACCGTGCACCTGGTCAGCGACCTATGGCAGGGCATCCACGGCGAACGCCCCGTCGGTCGCCGCGTGCTCGACGTCGGCGGCGGCCCCGGATATTTTGCAGGTGCGTTCCGCGATGCAGGGCTCCGCTACATCGGTGTCGAGCCGGACCCCGGGGAAATGCACGCCGCAGGACCGGCTTTGGCGCGTGATGCCGGGACATTCGTCCGGGCGTCGGGCATGGCGCTGCCGTTCGCCGACGACAGCGTCGACATCTGTCTGTCGTCGAACGTCGCCGAGCACGTCCCGCGGCCGTGGGAACTCGGAGGCGAAATGCTCCGGGTGACGCGGCCAGGCGGCTTGGTGGTGTTGTCCTACACGGTCTGGCTCGGCCCGTTCGGCGGCCACGAGATGGGCATGACCCACTATCTGGGTGGTGCCCGCGCGGCGGCGCGCTACAGCCGCAAACACGGTCATTCGGCGAAGAACAACTACGGGTCGTCGTTGTTTGCGGTGTCGGCGGCGCAAGGGTTGGACTGGGCCGCGAGTACGGGCGCGCTGATTGCCGCCTTCCCGCGCTACCACCCGAAATGGGCCTGGTGGCTGACTGCGGTACCGGTGCTGCGTGAGTTCCTGGTGAGCAACCTGGTGCTGGTGCTCCGGCCGCAGTAATGAAACGTGTTCTCGTTTCGCTGCCGCTTGGGTAGGGTGGCGGCCATGACCCAAGTCACAACCGAGCAAGCTACAACGGAGTACGACAAGCTTTTCATCGGCGGCAAGTGGACCGAGCCGTCGACGTCCGAGGTTATCGAGGTGCACTGCCCGGCGACCGGCGAGTACGTCGGCAAGGTGCCGCTGGCTGCCGCAGCCGACGTCGACGCCGCGGTCGCCGCGGCGCGCGCGGCATTCGACCGCGGACCATGGCCGACGACGCCGCCGAAAGAGCGCGCAGCCGTCATTGCCGGCGCACTGAAGCTGATGGAGGAGCGCAGAGACCTCTTCGTCAAGCTGCTCGGCGACGAGACTGGCCAGCCGCCGATGTCCGTCGAGACGATGCAGTGGATGAGTGGAATTGGTTGCCTCAGCTTCTTCGCCGGCCCCGCCGTCGACCAGGTCAAGTGGCGCGAGGTCCGCACCGGCGGCTACGGCCAGACCATCGTCCATCGCGAACCGCTCGGTGTTGTCGGCGCAATCGTGGCGTGGAATGTGCCGTTGTTCCTGGCCATCAACAAGCTCGGCCCGGCGCTGCTGGCCGGCTGCACAGTGGTACTCAAGCCGGCCGCTGAAACACCGCTGACGGCAAACGCTTTGGCGGAGGTGTTCGCCGAGGCCGGGCTGCCCGAGGGTGTGTTGTCGATCGTCCCCGGCGGCGTCGAAACCGGGCAGGCACTGACGTCGAACCCGGACATCGACATCTTCTCGTTCACCGGAAGCTCGGCCGTCGGCAAGGAGATCGGCAAGCGCGCCGCCGAGATGCTCAAGCCATGCACGCTCGAACTCGGCGGTAAGTCGGCCGCCATCCTGCTCGAGGACGTCGACCTAGCCGCCTCGGTGCCGATGCTGGTGTTCTCCGGAATCATGAACACCGGTCAGGCCTGCGTCGCCCAGACCCGCATCCTGGCACCACGCTCGCGCTACGACGAAATCGTCGAGGCAATCGGCAATTTCGCCCAGTCACTGCCCGTCGGGCCGCCATCGGACCCCGGCGCGCAGATCGGATCGCTGATCTCGGAGAAGCAGCGCGCCCGCGTCGAGGACTACATCGCCAAAGGCATCGAAGAGGGTGCGCGCCTGGTGACCGGCGGCGGGCGTCCCGAAGGGCTGGACAACGGTTTCTACGTGCAGCCCACCGTGTTCGCGGACGTCGACAACAAGATGACGATCGCGCAGGAGGAAATCTTCGGCCCGGTGCTCAGCATCATTCCCTATGACACCGAAGAGGACGCGATCAAGATCGCCAACGATTCAGCGTACGGATTGGCCGGCAGCGTGTGGACCACCGATGTGCCCCACGGCATCAAGGTCTCCGAGCAGATCCGCACCGGCACCTATGCGATCAACTGGTACGCGTTCGACCCGTGTTGCCCATTCGGCGGTTACAAGAACTCCGGGATCGGACGCGAGAACGGCCCGGAGGGCGTTGAGCACTTCACCCAGCAGAAGAGCGTGCTGATGCCCATGGGCTACACCCTCGACGCGTAACGGTTGCCGCTGCCGAGCGCGCGGCCAGCGGAGCATTCGAGGCCGAGTGTGCGGCTAGCGGAGCGTTCGACGCGTGGCATCGGCGGCCATTATGCAGAGCGCATAAATTGCGGGCTCAGGCCGTGTATCGGCGGTGGTGTTTGCGTGCTGAACGCGCGTCTAGTATGGTCTCTTACATAGTTCCCAGGAGATGACCATGATGATCGTCGAACTCAACGTCGCCGGCTACCGCCTGAGCGGGGAATGGGCGGGGCTGCGCCGCACCACGCTGCGGCCCGGCCGGTTCAACGCTAAAACCATTCACTGGCGTCTGCCGCAACTTCGTCACAGCCGCGCGGCCTGACGAGCTGGTACCGAGCATGACAACTGGGACACAAACACGCCGCAAGCGCGGCGACACCCGCACCAAAATGCTCATCACTGCCGCCGAGGTGATGCGCGAACGCGGCGCCTCCGGGGTGACTATCGACGAGGTGCTGGCCCGCAGCGGCGCACCTCGCGGGTCGGTGTACTACCACTTCCCGCACGGGCGCAATCAGATGCTGGCCGAGGCGTTGCAATACGCCGGCGACGCGATCACCGCCGACATCGACGCTGCTGCCGGCCGCGGCGCCAAGGTGCTGCTCCGGCAGTTCGTCGAATTCTGGGAACGCGTGCTGGCGGAGAGCGACTTCCACGCCGGCTGCCCGGTGGTCGCCGCGGCGATCGGATCGGCCGATGACGAGGTCAGGCTGTCCGACGAGGCGGCGCGGATTTTCGCGCACTGGCGTACGGCGCTCGCGTGGGCGTTCGTCGCCGACGGCTTCGTGGAGTCAGACGCCGACTCCCTGGCGGTGATGTCGATCGCCGCACTCGAAGGCGCAGTCGTACTGTGCCGGTCGGCCCGCAGCAGCGAACCGCTGCACTTGGTCTACGAGCAACTCGAATTCCTGGTCAAGGCACGGGAATTCGTCTGCCGCAACGGGGTGCCCGGGTAGGACGGGCTGCCCGCCTAGTCGCTGGCCGGCAGCGGCTTGGCTTCCTTGAGACTCAACGGGGTGTCGCCCACAGCCAACGTTCCGGCGCCGGCCTTGGTCACCAGCACCTCGGCGCCGGCCTCGTCCACATAACGCTTGCCCATCACTGCGCCGTCGGAGAATGCCGGATCCAGCTCGCCGGAACGCTCGGCACCCAACTCCACCATCGGCGCCCCACCGCAGCGCAGGTCATCGAGGCTGTCGGCGCTGCGGACGACGATCACCTGGGTGTCGCAGACCTGGCTGGCCAGACGGGTTCCGTTCTTGATCATGATCTCGATCCTCGGTTCGTTTACTGCTCGGCCGCGGCGGCACGAAGCTCTTCGACGATGTCGCGGCGAAGCACTTTGCCCGTCGCGCTGGTGGGCAGCTCGTCGCGAAAGACTACCCGGTCAGGGGTCCGCGACCCCCGCAAACTCATGCGGACGTGTTGGCGCAATTCCTCGGCGTCGGGGTCGGTTCCGGCCGCCGGCACCACCACCGCGACGATCGCCTGCCCCCACCGCGGATCCTCGACCCCGACGACCGCAACGTCGCGCACATGCGGGTGCTCGACGAGCACCTCCTCCAGCTCGGCGGGCGCGATGTTCTCTCCACCGCGGATGATCGTGTCGTCACTGCGACCACCGATGAACAGGTAGCCGCCCTCGTCGAGGGTGGCGATGTCCTTGGTCGGGAACCATCCTTCGGCGTCGAGCACCGAGCCGATCCCGGTGTAGCGACCCGACACCTGCTCACCGCGGACGAACAGCTCGCCGGTCTGCCCGGTGGGCAGCACCGCTCCGTCCTCACCGCGGATCTGCACCTCCACGCTGGGCACCGGCTGGCCGACCGAAGCCAGCCGCCGCAGCACCGCCGGGTCGGCGGCGGCCTGCGCCTCGCGGTGGTCGTCGGGCGTCAGGACGGCGATCGTGGAGCTCGTCTCGGTCAGCCCGTAGGCGTTGACGAAGCCGACGTGCGGCAACAGTTCCAGAGCCTTGCGCACCAGCGGCAACGGCACCTTCGAGCCGCCGTAGGCCAGGTTGCGCAGTGACGGCAGTCGATGCCCGCCGCCTTCCAGGACGGTGACGATCCGGTCCAGCATGGTCGGCACCACGGTCGCGCTGGTGACATGCTCGGCGTCGATCAGGCGCAGCCACTCGTGCGGGTCGAAGACCGGCAGATAGACCATTTTGCGGCCGGCATACAAGTTGGACAGGGCGGCGCTGACCCCGGCGATGTGGTACGGCGGTACACAGATCAGCGCGGCATCGGTCTCCTCGGCCGAACCGAATTCGACGGTGCCGGTGACGTAACTGGTCAGATTGTTGTGGGTGAGCTCAACCGCCTTGGGCTGCGACGTGGTTCCCGAGGTGAACAACACGATGCCCACCGAGTCCGGGTCGGCGAACTCCACAACCGGCTCGGCGTCGCGAGCCTGGGCGAAGAAGTCGTCGGAGCCGATGGCCTGCTTCGCCAATCCCTCGATACCTTGCGACCCACCCAGCTCGTCGAGGTAGCGACTGTCGGCGACCACCAGTGGATCGGGCAGTCGCGCGATCAGCGTCTTGATGCCCTCGGCCGAGAGCCGGTAGTTGATCGGCGTGAACGGCAAGCCGGCCCGCGCAGAGGCGAACATCAGTAACGGCAACATCGCACCGCCGAGGCCGACGTACACCACGTGCGAAGCGTGCGAGCCGGCGATGATGCCGGCCCCTCCGTCGGCCAGATCGCTGAGCTGCTGCGCGGTCAGTCGGACATCGCCGGAGACGACGGCGGTGCGCTCGGGATCGCTCGAGCTGGCCATCTCGAGAAGTAGCGAAATACTCACGCTTGCGCTTTCTGTGGTGTGCCCGCGTTACAAACTCTGACCAAAGTGTCATGTCAGTTTAGATCACGCCCCGCGCAGCCACGCTGCGCACACCGGAACCGCGCCGACCTGGGTCAGGTACCGGTCCAGCGGGCCGGCCGCTTCTCGGCGAACGCGATCGCGCCTTCCTTGGCGTCGTTGGAACTGAACACCGGCATCAAGATCTTGTTCTGCTCACCGAACGCGGCGTCAGGACTCCAGCCGCGGGATTCGACGATGATCCGCTTGGTCGCGGCCACCGCGAGTGGCCCGTTGGCGGTGATCCGCTCGGCCAGCTCGATCGCCGCATCCAGCGCGCCGCCGGGTTCGGCGAGCACATTGACCATGCCCAGCGCGTGAGCCCGCTCGGCGGTGAAGGCCTCCCCCGTCAGCGCCAGCTCCATCGCGATCGCCGGCGGGATACGCAGAGGCAAACGCAGCAGTCCGCCGCCGCCGGCCACCAGCCCGCGCTTGACCTCCGGAATGCCGAACGACGCGTCTTTGGAAGCCACGATCAGATCGGTGGCCAGCGCCAACTCGGTGCCGCCGGCCAGCGCGTAGCCCTCGACCGCGGCGATGAGCGGCTTGACCGGCCCCCGCTCGGTGAAGCCCATTCCGCGGCCCTCGACGATGGGAACCTCCCCGCGCGCAAACGCCTTGAGGTCCATGCCTGCAGAGAACGTTCCGCCCGCCCCGGTCACGATGCCCACCGACAGCGCGGGGTCGCCGTCGAGCCGGTCCACCGCGTCGGCCAAACCGTGAGCCACGGCGGAGTTGACCGCATTCTTGGCCTTCGGCCGGTTGATGGTGATGATCAGAATCCGGTCCCGCTGCTCGACGAGGACTTCCGGCTCTGCGACGTCTTCAGTGCTCACGACGGTGTGCGCTCCTTTTGAATACGTGACAGGTGTCTGTCGAAGAGATGGTATCGAGCCGTCTCGGCTGAGCTAGCATCACAGCCAAATGGCTGCCATCGATACCGAATCCGGCGATTCGTCGCGCAACGAGATGTCCAAGTGGGATCCCGGGCTCACCGAACGCGTGATGGGCTGGTTGCGGCCGCTGATCAAGGGCTATCACCGTGCCGAGATACGCGGGTTGGAGTCGTTCCCGCCGGGCGGCGCGCTGGTGGTGTCGAACCATTCCGGGGGGCTGTTCCCGATGGACGTCCCGGTATTCGCCACCGGCTTCTACGAGGAGTTCGGCTACGACCGTCCGGTCTACACGCTGAGCCACGATCTCATCTTCACCGGACCCACCGGCGAGTTCTTCCGTCGCACCGGTTTCATTCGGGCCAACCACGAAAACGCCGACGAAGCCTTGCGATCCGGCGGTGTGGTGGTGGTGTTCCCCGGCGGAGACTACGACGTCTACCGGCCGACGTTGTCGGAGAACGTGATCGACTTCGATGGGCGTACCGGTTACGTGCGGGCGGCGATCAACGCCGGGGTACCGATTGTTCCGGCGGTGGCGATCGGTGGTCAGGAAAGCCAGGTCTACCTGTCCCGGGGGATGGGACTGGCCAAGGCGCTGCGACTGGACAAGTTGATGCGGGTGAAGATTCTGCCGATCTCGGTCGGCTTCCCCTTTGGACTGTCCGCGGTGCTGCCGGTCAATATCCCGCTGCCGACCAAGATCGTCATGCAGGTACTCGAACCGATCGACGTGACAGCCGAATTCGGCGAGCAGCCCGACATCGACGCGGTCGACTCCCACGTCCGGCGCGTCATGCAGAAGGCACTCGACGGTCTGGCCACGCAACGTCGCCTACCGGTAATCGGGTAGCAGCGATGGCGCCGGCACCGCTCGGTCTGCTGGGCAGCATGGTCCGCGCGGGGATCATCGCCCCGATGCGGCCCGACAAGTATCTGCGCATCGTCGGGGTGGTTCGGCGCGAAGGGCTTACTGTCACAAGCGGATTCGGGATGTCAGCGCAGCGTTGCCCGAACCGTCCCGCTTTGATCGACGAACTGGGCTCGCTGACCTACCGCCAACTCGACCAGCGCGCCGATGCGCTGGCCGCTGCACTGCAGGGATTGCCCGCCGGCATCCCAGAGGTGGTGGCGATCATGTGCCGCAACCACCGTGGATTCGTCGAGGCGCTGGTTGCCGCCAACCGGATCGGCGCCGACGTGCTGCTGCTCAACACGTCGTTCGCGGGGCCGGCCCTGGCCGACGTGGTCAACCGCGAGGGCGCCGACGCAGTGATCTACGACGAGGAGTTCACCGAGTCGGTGGATCGGGCGCTGGCCGACAAGCCTGACTGCACCCGCATCGTCGCGTGGACCGACCACCCTGAGCGACACCACACCACCGTCGAGAAGCTGATCGGCAGTCACACCGGCACGCGCCCCGTCAAGGGCAAGCGGACCGGCAAGATGATCCTGCTGACGTCGGGAACCACCGGTAGCCCCAAGGGCGCCAAGCATTCCGGCGGCGGCGCGACCGAGCTCAAGGCGATCCTCGACCGGGTGCCCTGGCACACCGAAGAGACGACGGTCGTCGTGGCGCCGATGTTTCACGCCTGGGGATTCTCGCAGCTGATCTTCGCCGCGTCGCTCGGTTGCACGGTGGCCACCCGGCGCAAGTTCGACCCGGAAGCCACGCTCGATCTCATCGACCGCTACCAGGCCACCGGCCTGTGCGTGGTGCCGGTGATGTTCGACCGAATCATGGAACTGCCCGATGATGTGCGCCGCCGCTATAGCGGTCGCTCGCTACGATTCGCCACCGCGTCCGGTTCGCGGATGCGGCCCGATGTCGTCACGAAGTTCATGGACGAGTTCGGCGACATCCTCTACAACAACTACAACGCCACCGAAGCCGGGATGATCGCCACCGCGACTCCCGCGGACTTGCGTGCCGCGCCCGATACCGCGGGAAAACCGGCGGTGGGCACCGAGATTCGCATTCTGGATTCCGAGCATCGGCCGGTGCCGACCGGCGAGATCGGTCAGATCTTTGTGCGCAACTCCAACCGTTTCGACGGCTACACCTCGGGCACCGGCAAGAACTTTCACGACGGTTTCATGGCATCCGGCGACGTCGGCCGACTCGATGAAGCCGGTCGGTTGTACGTCGTCGGGCGCGACGACGAGATGATCGTGTCCGGCGGCGAGAACGTCTACCCGATCGAGGTGGAGAAGACGCTGGCCGCCCACTCCGACGTCGCCGAAGCCACCGTGCTCGGGGTCGACGACGAGCAGTACGGGCAGCGGCTGGCAGCGTTTGTGGTGTTGACGCCGGGTGCGTCAGCAGGCGTCGACGATCTCAAGCAACACGTTCGCGACAACCTGGCCAACTACAAAGTCCCCCGCGAAATCGTCGTGCTCGACGAGTTGCCGCGGAGCAGCACCGGCAAGATCTCGCGACGCGATTTGCATGCCCATCTAGAGGCCCAAACGTAGCGTCGCGGCTCAGGCCGGAGCCAGCGCGGCTTCGATCACCGTCAGCTGATCGGAAAGCCCTGCCGCGCGGCGGATTTCGATCAGCTCGTCGACGATGGCCTCGGTGACCTCATGGGGATCGTCGACCGTGGCGCCGTCCGCGAGCACCGAAACATTCAGCTGGTCGACGTAGCTCCACACGGTGATATTCAGACCGCTGCCGGTGGTCAGCGGGCCCACCGAATAGATCTCGGTGACCAGCGCGCCGCCGACGCGGCCGTGCTCACGCGGACCCGGGACGTTGGAGATCGGCAGGTTGAGCACCTTGTTCTGGCCATCGCGACCGGCCAGCCAACGGAACAACGACTCCGACGGCGCCGGCGGAAAGTAAGCCGCCCACCGGCTGACCAGCTCCGGGCCCAGCAGCTGGTGGCTCTCCTTGGCGTCGACCGCGTAATCGTGGGTCCGTTTCACCCGCTCCAGGGGATCCTCGACGTCGGCGGGCAGCGCCACCTGCATTCCGGTGAACAGGTTGCCCGAGACACGGTCCGGTGAGAAGTCGAAGCTCACCGGCACCGATGCCAGCAGCGGGTGGTCGGAGTTGCCGTCGTAGTGCAGCCGCAGCTTGCGCAACGCCCCCGCCGACAGCGCCAACACCATGTCGTTGATCGTGACACCGAGCGCCTTGCTGGTCTCTTTGACGTCACTCAACGCCAACGTGGCTGTGGCGAAAAGACGCTCGGGTGTGACCATGTGGTTCATGAAGGTCGGCGGCGGGGTGAACGGCATCGCCAGCTCCGGGGACAGCTTGCGCGAGCTGCGGCGCACCCGATTGATGCCCTTCGCGGTGTAGCCGATGGTGCCCGGAATCCGCCCGATGTGGCGCAGGTGATCGGCGAACGCCGACCGCACAAGCTCACCGGTCGACGGGGCCGGGTCGGGCGCGTACCGCAGCTCCCCGCTGTGCGGTCCCGGTGCCAGATCCATTCCGCGCGCCAGCAAGTTCGCCGCGGCCACCCCGTCGGCGAGTGCGTGATGAATCTTGCCCACCACCGCGATCCGGTTGTCGGCCAAGCCTTCGACGAAGTACATCTCCCACAGCGGGTGATCGCGGTCCAGCGGCGTGCTGGCGATCTCCCCGATCGCCGCGTCCAGTTCACGGCGGCCGCCCGGGGCCGGCAGCCGCCATGGGCGTACGTGATAGGTCAGGTCGACATCGCAGTTCTCCCGCCACATCGGATGATGCAGCTTGAGCGGAATGTCAACCAGCTGATAGCAAAACGGCTCGAGCTTGTACAACCTGCTGTGAATCACCCGGCGGAACGCGTCGATGTCGAACCCGCGACGGTCATGCTCCAATTCGATGACAGCAACTTTGAGCGTGTGCATGTGCACACTCGGCGTTTCGCTGTACAGCAGTACCGCATCCCAGCCGCTCAGCCGCTTCATGGGAGCGACCCTACAACTGCGCGGCGGCTAAATAACCTCTTTGGCCGCGATCATCCGGTTGCCATAGACCTGGCTCAGGAACAGCCCGACCGCGGTCGACATGGCGCCGGTTCGCGGGCCGTCGGTCAGGTCGAAACCGTGGCCGGCGCCGGGCAATTCCAGGTAGCCGACCACCGAACGGGACACGGCGCGCAGTCGCTCGACGAAGCTGCGCGCCTGCTCGACCGGGATCACCCTGTCGCGGCTGCCGTGGATCACCAAAAACGGTGGCGCATCCGGATGAATCCGGGCGATCGGCGAGGCATTGCGGAACACGTCGGGATGCCGACTTATTCTGCGTTTGACCACCACCCGCTCGAGGAAGTCGACGAACTGCTGGCGCTCCGGGGTCGAGCGGTCCTCCCAGTCGTAGCGGCCGTAGATTCCGACCACCGCATCGACCGAGGTATCGGAGCCCGGCGGCAACTCGGTCTGCATGTCGGGGTCGTTGGCGGTCAGTCCGGCCAGCGCCGCCAGATGCCCGCCGGCCGAACAACCGGCTACCGCGATGAAATCGCGGTCACCTCCGAACTTGTCGACGTTGGCGCGGGCCCAGGCGATCGCAGTCTTGACGTCCGTGATGTGCGCCGGCCAACGGTTGTGCGGCGAAACCCGATACTCGGCTGACAAGCACACCCATCCCATCTCGGCCAGGTGCGACATCAGCGCGTAGCCCTGCAGTTGCCGACCGCCGTGCACCCAGGCACCGCCGGGCACGAAGACCAACACGGGCGCCGGACGGACCGGCAGCTCCCTGCGACGCCAGACGTCCAACAGTTGCGATGGCTCCCGGCCGTACCGCACCGACGTCCGGTGCAGGTGGCGACGATGATGCCGCGCCCGCCAGAACGGCGGAGTCCGGTCCGGCACAGGCCACTCGATGTCGAGGGCTTTGTTCGGCGTCAAGGCGCGCAATGCCGCATCGGTCACCGCTTGGGTTTGGTCCCGCTCAGCCTTGCGCGTGTCACCGATACCGGGAGTGCGCCGCGACTTGGCCGACGCCGACAAGAACTCCGGTGCCAGCCGGTAACCCCAGATGCCCATCGCGGTGAGCCCGCCGAGGGGTTCGAGGTGGCGCCCGACCACTGGTAGCGACGCGATCGCGCCACTGGCCGCCAGCATGTAGTCGGCCGGGCGGGCCCGCAGGAACCATTTAATTTGCGACGCCAAAGTGCGCCCAGCGGGGCGCGGCGCCGGTGGTGCCGTCATCGCCGCAGCGTACCCCGCCAGCCCCTCGTTAAACGGCAAACGTAGAGGCACTGTCACGCGTGCGCTCACCACGACGATGTCGAGTAGCCGCTGGGCGGTGTTCGTGACACCGCTGAACTGGCGATAACCCGCTCGGCGTTCAGATGAACTGGCGCCATACTCAGACCACTTGGCGGGCGAGCATTCGGCGCTTTCACCCCGAGAGAGGCCTAGCAAAGTTACGGACCGGGCTGCCGACTCCGCGGCCCAGAGCGCCGCGGACCTCCGTGCAGGCCGACGTTGCCGTGCGACGAAAGTCGTTGTGGTCTAGTGCTTCTTGTTGTGAAGTAATGCGTCGGTGGTCGTGGTGCCGCGGGCAGCCGTGGCGTTCTTGACGGCGCGTTTCTCCTTCAAAGACTTTCCAGACTTCTTACTCATGGCTTGCCGAGGAGA
>JAVHWH010000025.1:0-9289 GCA_032159915.1 Mycobacterium sp. | reverse complement strand
TCGATGTTCGGCGAGCACGTCAGGCGCATCTTGCGCCCGGAGGTGAACACGTCGAGGGTGTCGTCCTCGTGAGTGCCCAGCAGGACGCCGTAGCCGCTCGGCGGCTGTCCGAGCCGGTCGACCTCTTCGCGCAGCGCCAGCAGTTGCTGGCGGGCTTCTTTGAGGGTTTCCATCAGCTTGGAATTGCGCGACGCCAACGAGTCGATCCGCGCCTCTAGCTGGTGAACATCACGAGAACTACGTCCGGCACCGTGCGGTCCGACAGCGTTGTCCAGTTGCTCACGCAGAACGGAGGCCTCGCGCCGGAGCTCTTCCAACTCGGCGGCGTCCTCGGCCGAGAGGTCCGGTTCGCGGGGGCTACCGAATGCTTCACGCTCAAACTCACCCATGGTGCGCTCCTTTCCCGCCCCTGGACGGTGGTGCGGTGGATACGTCAACGCTACCGGCGATTTCGGTTTCGTGCGGGAAGTCGAAATGAGGCACACTGGCATCAGCGTTAACATCATGTTTAGTCGGCTTTACCGAGAGGACCTCTGTGACCGTGAAATCCCTAGCCACAGGCATGGCTGCGTTGGCCGCCATCGGCGCCGCGGCTGCGGGTGTGACGTGTATTGCATCGGTTACCGCTGTGTCCCCTGACGTTCAGCCGGTCGTTTTCGGCGCGCCGTTACCGCTGGACCCAGTGGCACCGGCCGGCGTGAGCTTGCCCACCACCGACCAGCTGGCGACCGTACTCAACGCGTTGCAGGACCCGAGCGTGCCGTTCGCCAACAAGGGCTATCTCGTGGAGGGCGGTATCCCGGTTCCAGCCGGCCTCGCCGACCATGAACTGCAGAAGGCCGCTACCAAGGGCACCCTGCCGCTGACGTTCAACATCACCAACATCGTGCCGTCGGGCCCCGGTGCAGCGATGGCCACGATCACCGCGTCCGGGCCGCGGCTGGCTCCGACACCTGAGTATCTGCGATTCGTCGATCAGGGCGGCTGGAAGCTGTCGCACGACTCGGCGATGACGCTGATCTCGGCCGTGCGTTCGGGGCGCTGACGGCCGCTGAATGTGCCGACGCCTGACCGCGGTTGTCACCACCGCCGCGACTGCGGCGGTGCTCGGACTCCCCGGCTGTTCGGCCGACGACGACCATCCGGCGCCGCAGCCGGCCCCGCCGTCGATGTCGGGTTCGCCGAGTGCGGCGGTGGCCCCGCAGCTCCCCCCGCTGCCGGCGCCCGATGCGTTGGCAAGTGTGTTGTACCGGTTGGCTGACGCCACAGTGCCGGGCCTGCAGAAGCTGAACCTGGTGGAAGGCGCCACCCCGGAAAGTGCCGGTGTGCTCGACCAATTCGCCAGCGCATTGATCAACGGCGGCTACACGCCAATCAAATTCGATGTGCGACAAGTCCTTTGGTCGAACCGGGATCCGGCTGACGTGGTGGCCAACGTCGACGTCAGCTCGTCTGATCGGCACGGACCCAGATTCGCGTTCCCGATGGAGTTCAGGCCCTACCAAGGTGGTTGGCAGCTCTCGGCACGTACCGCCGATGTTCTGCTGGCGTTCCGGAGCGACGCCGTCGAGCCGCCGGCGAGACCGGGTCGCTGAGTCCAGGTGTGGATTGGCTGGCTGGAATTCGATCTGCTGTTCGGTGACGTGCGCTCGCTCAAGCAGAAGCGGTCGTTGGTTCGGCCCGTCGTGGCCGAGCTGCGGCGCAAGTTCAATGTTTCGGCCGCCGAGACAGGGTCGCATGACCTTCATCGGCGGGCCGGGATCGGCGTGGCGGTCGCTTCGGCTGATCGCGCACATGCCGTCGAGGTGCTCGATGCCGCCGAACGCCTGGTCGCCGCGCACCCGGAATTCCAATTGTTGTCGGCGAGAAGGGATCTGCGCCGCAGCGACGATTAGACGTCGATCATGCGGGCTCGGTGGGACGCTGCTTTCTATGTCGCGGCGTCGGGGTGACCGCGCCCGGCGCCAGCTTGCGGGCAAACACCAGAAACGCGGTGTGCCCGCGCATGTTGTGTTGGGGCCGCACCGCCAGCCCGACGACGTTCCAGCCGCGCTGCATCGTCTCCCATGCGCGCGGCTCGGTCCAGCACCGCTGTGCGCGCAGTGCCTCCACTGCCTTGGACAGCTGCGTCACCGTGGCGACGTAGACCATCAGCACACCGCCGGCGACCAGCGCCCGCGATACGCGGTCGAGTACGTCCCACGGCGCGAGCATGTCCAGCACCACCCGGTCGATCGAGCCGTCGGGCAGGTCGGCGTCGACGATGTCGCTGACCACCAGCTCCCAGTTCCCGGGGATGCCGCCGAAGAACGTCTCCACGTTGCGACGCGCATGCTCGGCATGATCGGCGCGCACGTCGTAGGAGGTCACGTGTCCCTCGGGCCCGACCGCGCGCAGCAGCGAGCAGGTCAGCGCCCCGGATCCGGCCCCGGCCTCCAACACGCGAGCACCGGGAAAGATGTCACCCTCGTGCACGATCTGCGCGGCGTCCTTCGGGTAGACCACCTGCGCGCCGCGCGGCATCGAGAGCACGTAATCGACCAGCAGTGGGCGCAACACCAGGAATTGGTCGCCGTTGGCGGACTTGACCACGCTGCCCTCCGGCTGTCCGATCACCGCATCGTGCGCGATCGCGCCGCGGTGGGTGTGGAACTCGCCGCCGGGGCTGAGCAGCATCGTGTAGTGCCGGCCCTTGGCGTCGGTGAGCTGCACTCGATCACCGATGACGAACGGGCCGGTTGCAGACACAACGGACAAGCCTGCCAGCAGACGCGCCGCCGGAAGTCCGCGGGGTTGTCCGACCTGCCTTCTAGGCTGCGGCTATGAGCGGCCAATCGGACGAACCGGCCAGACGGCGCCCCGCCCTGTCGCCGTCGCGGGCGGCGGACTTCAAGCAGTGCCCGCTGCTCTACCGCTTCCGGGCCATCGACCGGCTTCCCGAACCGGCGTCGACCGCGCAGGTGCGCGGCTCGGTGGTACACGCCGCGCTGGAACAGCTCTACGGCCTGCCTGCGGCGCAGCGCGGCCCGCACACCGTCGACGCGCTGGTCGGCCCAGCCTGGGAGCAGGTGCTTGCCGCCGAACCCGAGCTGGCCGAGCAGTTGGACACCGAGCAGCGGGCCCTTCTGCTCGGCGAGGCCCGCAAGCTGTTGTCCGGCTATTACCGCCTGGAAGACCCGACTCGGTTCGACCCGCAGAGCTGTGAGCAGCGCATCGAAGTCGAACTGGCCGACGGCACACTGCTGCGCGGAATCATCGACCGCATAGACGTCGCGCCCACCGGCGAGCTGCGGGTGGTCGATTACAAGACCGGCAAGGCCCCACCGGAGGCCCGGGCGCTGGCCGAGTTCAAAGCCATGTTCCAGATGAAGTTCTACGCGGTCGCGCTACTCCGCTCGCGGGGGGTGCTGCCCACGCGGCTGCGGCTGATCTACCTGTCCGACGGTCAGCTGTTGGACTACTCTCCCGACGAAGCGGAGTTGCTGCGTTTTGAGAAGACGCTGATGGCGATGTGGCACGCGATCCAATCTGCCGGTGCTACAGGCGATTTCAGGCCGCGGCCGTCGCGGCTGTGCGACTGGTGCGCCCACCATTCGCACTGTCCGGCGTTCGGCGGCACCCCGCCGCCGTACCCGGGATGGCCGGACGCTCCCGACGAGGGCAACGCCGACACCGTCCTGCAGCACGGAGCCGAGCCGGCCGCCTGAGCGCTGCCTACTGCAGCGGCGACATCTCCTGCAGCATGGTCGGTATCAGCTCGCTGACTGTCGGGTGGATATGCACCGTGCGAGCCAGCGTGGTGTAGGGAGCCTTGGCCGACATCACGTCGAGGATGCCATGAATGGCTTCGTCACCACCCACGCCCAGGATGGCCGCGCCGAGGATCTGATGAGTCTCTGCGTCGACCACCACCTTCATGAAGCCTTGCGTCTCACCCTTTTCCACCGCGCGGCCGACGCGGGTCATCGGTCGCTGGCCGACCAGCGCGGGGCGGCCGGACGCGCGCACCTGATCGACGGTCATCCCGGCGCGTCCCAGCGGCGGGTCGATAAAGAGCGCGTAGGTGGTGATCCGGTCGCTCACCCGCCGGGGGTCATCGTCGAGCAGGTTGGCGGCGACGATTTCGAAGTCGTTGTACGAGGTGTGGGTGAACGCGCCTTTGCCGTTGCAGTCACCCATCGCCCAGATGTGCTCGACATTGGTTCGCAGTTGGTCGTCGACGACGATGTATCCGCGGTCGTCGGTGTGAACTCCGGCGCGTTCGAGGCCGAGGTCGTCGGTGTTGGGGCGCCGGCCCACTGCCAGCAGCAGGTGACTGCCCGCCACCGGTGCCGCACCGGCTCGCGGCGTCAAATCGAACCCTTTGTCCCGCTTGACTATTCGGATGTCTGAGGCATCGACGATGATTTCAATGCCTTCGTCCTCCAGGATGGTGCGGATTGTGGCGGAGACATCCTCGTCTTCGCGGGAGGCCAGTCGCCGGCCTTTTTCGACCACGGTCACCTGCGCGCCGAATCGGCGATACATCTGGGCGAATTCAAGCGCGATATAGCTGCCGCCGACTACGACGAGATGTTCTGGGACGGTATCGAGTTCGAGAATCGACACGTTGGTGAGATAGTTGATGTCGGCCAGCCCGGGAAGGTCCGGCACGACCGCGCGGCCACCGACATTGAGGAAGATTCGATCAGCGTGCAACGTGTCGTCGCCGACCCGCAACGTGTGCGGGTCTTCGAAGCTGGCGTGCCCGCGAAACATGGTGCAGCCATCCATGTTGTCCAGCCAGTCCTCGACACCGTTGCGGTCGTCGAGGACGATACGGTCCTTGCGCGCCTTGACTTTTGACATATCGACGCTGACCGGGCCGATGTTGACACCGTAATCGGCGCCGCGGCGGGCCAGGTGCGCGGCGTGCGCGCTGGCCACCAGCGTCTTGGTCGGGATACATCCGGTGTTGACGCAGGTGCCGCCGATCAGTTTGCGCTCCACCATCGCCACGGAATGGCCGGCCGCGGTCAACCGCCCAACCAGCGGGGGCCCGGCCTGGCCGGCGCCCACCACGATCGCGTCGAAACGCTGTGTCACAGAGCGGCTGTGAGCGCGGCCAGCGCCAGTCCGCCGCCCACCGCGACGAGATCTTCGATCAGAGCGGCAGGCAGGTCGCGGCCCAACGACTTGGCCAGGCGGGCGCGCGCGTGATAGCCGCCGAGGGTGCCCAGGACCGCACCGACCACCCCGGCGCCCAGCGCGCCCCAGGTGACAGCCCACGCGGTGCCGATGACAGCCCCGGCAAACCCGCCCGCGATGATTCGGCCGATGAATGCCGGTGGTGCCGTGCGGGGCGGGGTTTTGGGCTGCTGGTCCAGGAAGAGCTCACCGAGCGCCAGCACCGTGAACACGATGGCAGTGATCACATTGCCAACCCAGGATGCCCAGGTGCCGTTCAGGTTGATCCAGTGAAACACCGCGGCCCAGGCGACCGCAGCGGGCGCGGTGAAGGTTCGCAAACCGGCGATCACACCGATTCCCAGAGCCAGCAGAAGGACGTGGAAATGCGTCATATGAGACATCTAACCGCTCCTGGGGATTCGGCAAACGAACGCAGCACTAGCCGGACGCTAACACAGCGCGGCCGTCTACAGCGGCCCAACCTCGGTCAGAACCGGAAGAACCGGACGTCCGACGCCAGTATCGCTTTCGCGCCGATCGCCGCCAGGTCGTCCATGATCGCGTTGACACCTCGGCGCGGCGCCAGCGCCCGCACCGCCACCCAGTCGGGGTCCGCCAGCGGGGAGATCGTCGGCGATTCCAAACCCGGGGTGATCGCTGTGGCATCGTCGAGAACCGAACGCGGGCAGTCGTAATCCAGCATTAGATACTGCTGGCCGAACACCACGCCCTGCACCCTGGCGACCAGTTGATCACGGGCAGCGGCGTCCGGCCGTTGGGCAGCGTTGGGATCGATCTGCTCGATGAGGACCGCCTCGGAATCGCACAGCGACTCACCAAAGGCAACCAGGTCGTGCAAGTTCAACGTGCGACCCGAGCCCACCACGTCGGCGATCGCGTCGGCCACTCCGAGCTGAACCGAGATTTCCACCGCGCCGTCCAGCCGGATCACCGTCGCCTCAATACCTCTGGCCGCCAGGTCTTGTCGCACGATGTTGGGATAAGCGGTGGCAATGCGTCGGCCGGCCAGATCGTCAATGGTCCAGTCACGCCCGGCCGGTGCGGCGTACCGAAACGTCGAGGACCCGAAGCCGAGCGCCAGTCGCTCGTGCACCGGCGCTCGGGACTCCCGGGCCAGATCCCGCCCGGTGATCCCGAAATCGAGCTCGCCCGAGCCGACGTAGATGGCAATGTCTTTGGGCCGCAAAAAGAAGAACTCGACATGGTTGTGCGGGTCGATGACGGTCAGGTCTTTGGGATCGGTGCGTCGCCGGTAGCCGGCTTCGGACAGAATCTCCACGGCTGACTCGCTCAGCGCTCCCTTGTTGGGGACTGCGACGCGCAGATTGGTGGACCCGTCGCGGTGCGGCGGCGTCATCAGAGCTTCCGGTACACGTCGTCGAGCGTGAGCCCGCGGGCAATCATCAGCACCTGAGCCCAGTACAGCAACTGGCTGATCTCCTCGGCCAGTGCCTCGTCGGATTCGTGCTCGGCCGCCAGCCACACTTCGCCGGCCTCTTCGAGAATCTTCTTGCCCAACGTGTGCACGCCGCCGTCCAGCGCGGCGACGGTGCCGCTGCCGGGCGGACGGGTGCGGGCGCGTTCGCCGAGTTCGGCAAACAAATCCTCGAAGGTCTTCACGGCCAGCGATTGTTTCATGGGCGGCTCACCAAAGTCACGGCGGTTTCAGCCGGCGGCGGGCGAGCTCCCGGCCGGGGACACCTCGTCGGGCATGTCCTCCAGCGACACCCCGTTGGTCTCGCGAACCCAACGCCACACGAAAACCAGTGAGAGCACCGCACACAGCGCATAAAAGCCGTAAGCCACCGGCAGCGCCTGCCGCAGTACCGGAAAGCTCACCGCAATGGTCCAGTTGGCCATCCACTGCACGCCCGAAGCCAGGCCCAGCGCCGCGGACCGGATGCGGTTGGGGAACATCTCGCCCAGTAGCACCCACAACGCCGGTCCCCAGGACACGGCGAAGGAGACCACGAACAAGTCGGCCGCCACCAGCGCGATGATCCCGGAGACCCCGTCGAGTTGCGGCTGACCGTTGTGAACGGACGCGCCGGCGAATACGACCGTCAAGGTGATCAGCATCAGTGACATGCCGGCCGACCCCGCCAGCAGCAGCGGTCGGCGGCCGAGCCGGTCGATCAGCGCGATCGCCACCAAGGTGATCAGCACATTGACCCCGGTGGTCACCAGGCCGATCGTGAATGACGACTTCTCGCCGAATCCCACTGTCTGCCACAGTAAATCGGAATAGTTGAAGATGACGTTGATGCCGACGAACTGCTGAAAGACGGCCAATCCCAAACCTACCCAGACGATGCTGTGCAGCCCGCCGGACGGTTTTCGCAAATCACGCCATGATTGCCGCTGCTCCTGCTCGAGAGTGTCGGCGATCCGGGCGATGGTGTGCTCGGCGTCTCGTTCACCCAGCAGCGTGGACAACACCCGACGTGCTTGCGGAATGCGCTCCTGGGCAACGAGGTAGCGCGGCGACTCGGGAACGGTGAACAGCAGCAGGAAGTAGAGCAGCGCCAGAAGCAACTCGCAAAGAAAAATCCAGCGCCAGGCTGCCAGGCCCAGCCAGAGCGGCTTGTTCGCACCACCCGCGAGGTGGAACGGCACCCACGTCAATGCGAGCGCCCCGAAGAGGCCGCACACGATCGCGAGTTGCTGCAGCGAACCGAGTCGGCCGCGGAAGCGCGGAGGTGAGACCTCGGCGATGTAGGCCGGAGCCGCAACCGACGCGAAGCCGATGCCGATACCGCCGATGAGGTGAAAGACGATGAACATCCATATGTCGGCCGCCAATCCGGCGCCGAGGCCGCACACGAAAAATGAAGCGGCCGAGAGCTTCATCAGCGACACCCGGCCCAGCCGATCGCCGATTCGGCCGGCCCACACCGCTCCGACCGCCGCTCCGAGGACGCCCGAGGCCGTCGCAAACCCCAGCAGGCCGTTGCCGATGTGAAAGGTCGCCTGCAGCGCCTTGACCGAGCGGTTGGTCACCGATATGTCGAAGCCGAACAGCAATCCACCGATGGCGGCGACTGACGCGAAGCGGACAGCGGAGCGAAATGCGGCGCGCGCGGCGCCCGGGTCGACAGGCAGATCTTCGTGTGGAGCCGGCAGCGGCTGCAAGGGCTCAGTCCTCCGGGTTGTAGCCGAGGTTGGGGGCCAGCCAGCGCTCGGCTTCCTGCAATGTCCAGCCCTTGCGCTTCGCGTAGTCGGCGACCTGGTCCTGGGCCATCCGTCCGACCACGAAGTACTGCGACTGCGGGTGCGAGAAGTACCAGCCGCTGACCGCGGCACCGGGCCACATCGCCATCGACTCGGTCAGCTCGATGCCGGTCCGTTCCTGGACATCCATCATCTCCCAGAGCGTCGCCTTCTCGGTGTGCTCCGGGCAGGCCGGATAGCCGGGGGCAGGGCGGATTCCCACGTACTTCTCACCGATGAGCGACTCGTTGTCCAGCTGCTCGTCGGGCTGAAATCCCCAGAACTCCTTGCGAACCCGCTGGTGCATCCGTTCGGCGAACGCCTCTGCCAGCCGGTCGGCGATCGACTCGAGCAGGATCGCACTGTAGTCGTCGTGGACTGCCTTATAGTCGGCGATCTTGTCGTGGATGCCGAGCCCGGTGGTGACGGCAAACGCGCCGACGTAGTCAGCCAGACCGGTGTCCTTGGGTGCGATGTAGTCGCCGAGGCTCCGGTTCGGGATGCCCGCCCGGTGCTCGCCCTGCTGGCGCAGGTTGTGCAACCTGGTCATCACCTCGGTACGGGTCTCGTCGGTGTAGACCTCGATGTCGTCGCCGACCGCGTTCGCCGGGAAGAAGCCGATCACCCCGTTGGCGGTCAGCCACTTCTCCTTGATCAGGGTGTCGAGCATCTCCTGGGCGTCCTCGTACAGCTTGCGGGCGGCCTCGCCCGAGACCGGGTTGTTGAGGATGTCGGGGAATCTGCCCTTCATCTCCCAGGCGTTGAAGAAGGGCTGCCAGTCGATGTACTCGCGCAGCTCGGCGAGGTCGTACTCCTTGAACTCCCGCACGCCGAGACCCTGGGCGGGCACCGGAGGCGTATAACCATCCCACTCGATCGGCGTCCGGTT
>JAVHWH010000020.1:0-20796 GCA_032159915.1 Mycobacterium sp. | reverse complement strand
GCCCGGTGGCGGCGAGTTGCTGGCTGCGGCCGTCCACGCCGATGATCCACAGCTCAACACCGACAGGGTGCGCGCGGCGATGGCGGATCTCGTTCCCGCGCACATGATTCCGCAGCTCGTGTCGTTCTTCGACCAGGTGCCGTACACGCTGGCCGGGAAAATCGACCGACGCGCCGTTACCGGGCAGTTGGCTGCAGCGGTGGCCGACTCGACGGGACTCGAGCGCCGGGCACCGTCGACACCGGTGGAAACCGCGATCGCGGCGATCGTCGGCGATGTGCTCGGTGTCGACGTGGTCGCTGTTGATGACGACTTCTTCGCTCTCGGCGGCGACTCGGTGCTGGCAACACAAGCCGTCGCGCGCATCCGGTCCTGGCTGGACACCCCGGATGTCGCGGTCGCCGACATCTTCGCCACCCGAACCGTTTCGGCTATGGCTGCCCTGTTGAGCCGCCGCGAATCCGACCCGGGCCGGCTCGAGCAGGTCGCCGAGCTCTACTTGGAAGTCATCGGTATGGACGCCGGGCTCGTGGTGGCGGCGATCGCCAGAAACGGGGCGGCGCATTGATATTCGACAACCTGACCTCGGTGCAGAAGAAGGAATTCCCGTCGTGGATCAAGCGAATCCCCGGCCGCGGCGGGGGAGCGCGCGGCGCCACCGTAGTGTTCCCGCATGCCGGCGGCGCGGCAACCGGATACCGCAAGCTGGCGTCCGCGCTGGCCGCCGGCGGCGGTGACGCCTTCATCGTGCAGTATCCACAGCGCGCCGAGCGGCTCAACGAACCCGCCGCCAGAAGTGTGCAGGATCTGGCCCGCAGCCTGTTCGTCGCCGGCCCCTGGCGTGAGGTGGCGCCGTTACGGCTCTTCGGGCACAGCATGGGTGCCGTGGTCGCCTTCGAATTCGCCAGGATCGCTGAGTCCCGCGGCGCCCCAGTGCAGCGGTTGTGGGCCTCGGCGGCTCCCGCTCCGTGTGCGGTCGAGGCAAAGCCCGACCTGCCGACCAGTCACGACGATCTGCTCGTCGACATGACCGACTTCGGCGGGACGGATGCCGAATTGCTCGCCGACCCCGAATTCGCTGAATTGCTGGTCACCGCGATGCGCGCCGACTATGCGGCGATCAACCGTTACACCTGCAGCCCCGACGTTCGGATCGCCGCGGACATCTCGGTGTTGGGAGCGCACGGCGATCCGCGCGTCGATGCCGCCGAGCTGCGACAGTGGGAAGGCCACACCGCGGGCGCGTTCGAGCTGGACTGGTACGACGGCGGGCACTTCTATCTCGACGACCACATCGAGCACGTCGCCGCGCGGGTGAACGCCGGTGGCTGACGACACCTTGGTGGCCGCTCCCGATCCCGTCGTGGTGGTCGGCATGGCACTGGAAGCACCCGGCGGAATCGACACCGCCGCCGGATACTGGGACCTGCTGGCCCAGGGTCGTGAGGCGTTGACGTCGTTTCCGGTGGACCGCGGCTGGTCAGTTCCCGAGCTGTTCGCCGGTTCCCGGCAAAGCGGCTTCAAAGAGATCCACGACCGCGGTGGATTTCTCACCGGTGCAACCAAGTTCGACCCGGAGTTCTTCGGCATCTCGCCGCGCGAGGCGGTCGCGATGGATCCGCAGCAACGCGTTGCTCTGCGGGTCTCGTGGCGGGCACTGGAGAACAGCGGCATCAATCCCGACGACGTGGCCGGTTATGACATGGGTTGCTATCTCGGTGCGTCTGCCACCGGGTACGGACCACAGATGGCCGCATTCTCGGAATACAGCGGTCATCTGCTCGCGGGCACGGCCTTGAGCGTGATATCCGGCAGGATCGCCTACACGCTGGGATCGACGGGTCCGGCCGTGACAATCGACTCTTCCTGCGCGTCGGCGCTGGTGGCATTTCACGCCGCGGTCCGCGCACTGCAGAACGGCGACTGCGATCTGGCGTTGGCCGGCGGGGTCAACGTGCTGGGCTCACCCGGCTTCTTCGTAGAATTCTCCAAGCAACACGCCTTGTCCGACGACGGCCACTGCCGCCCCTACAGCGCCCAGGCCAGCGGGACCGTCTGGGCAGAAGGAGCCGCAGTCTTTGTGCTGCAACGAAAGTCGGCGGCACTACGCGACGGACGGCAGGTACTTGCCGAAATCCTCGGCAGCGCCGTCAACCACGACGGCCGCAGCGCCGGCCTCAGCGCCCCCAGCGGCGCGGCGCAGGTCAGTCTGTTCCGCCGCGCCATCGTCGAGGCCGGCATCCGTCCCGACGAGGTCGGCATGGTCGAGGGACACGGCACGGGCACCCGGCTCGGTGACCGCACCGAATTGCAGTCGCTGGCTCAAACCTACGGCGACACCGAACCCGGCAGCGGGGCTCTGCTGGGTTCGGTGAAGTCCAACCTGGGCCACGCCCTGGCCGCCAGTGGCGCGTTGGGGCTGGCCAAGATTTTGGTGTCCGCCGAGCACGGCGCGATACCGCCTACTCTGCACGCCGGCCACGCAAGCGGTGAGATCGATTGGGAGAGACAAGGTCTGCGGCTCGCGACGGAGCTGACGCCGTGGCCCGCCGTCGATGGCCGCCGGGTTGCGGCAACTTCGGCGTTCGGGATTGCCGGCACCAACGCCCACGTGATCGTCTCGCTTCCCGAGGTTGCTTGATGCTGGCACAGCCCCTGCCCGACGGCCGCATACCGGTACTGCTGTCGGCGCACGATGAACGACTGATCGGCCAGGATGCCCGGGCCATTCTCGAGTACGTCAACCGACTCGGCGACGACCACGATCCGACAGTCGAGGTCGCATCGACGTTGCTGCGCCTTCGTCGGGTACGACGGCACCGCGCCGTCGTGCGGGCCGCCGATCGCGGCGAATTGGTGGCCGCGTTGTCGGCGCTGGCGCACGATGACCAGCATCCGCTGATCTCCCGGTCGTCGAAAAGTGTTGCGCCCGCTGTCGCCTTCGTGTTTCCCGGCCAGGGCAACCAATGGCAGTCGATGGGGTCGCACGCCTACCGGCGACTGGCCGCATACCGCACCGAGGCCGACCGCTGCGCGGCGGCCTTCGTCGCGGCCGGGTTCGCGTCACCGCTGCCCTATCTGCAGGGCGACGACGAACGGGACTGGTCGCGAACCGAGATCCAGGGTGCGCAGTTCACCCATGCGGTCAGCTTGGCGTCGCAGTGGAAGTTCTGCGGTGTGCTACCGGCCATCA
Source organism: Mycobacterium sp. (assembly GCA_032159915.1). Taxonomy (GTDB): domain Bacteria; phylum Actinomycetota; class Actinomycetes; order Mycobacteriales; family Mycobacteriaceae; genus Mycobacterium. Next base: position 17,603 of record JAVHWH010000020.1, on the reverse strand, counting down.
CGGTCGGGCACAGCCTCGGCGAGGTCGCGGCAGCCTATGTGGCCGAGAAGGTTTCGTTGGCCGACGCCGTCGGTCTGGTAGCCGCACGCGCCACCGTGGTCGACCGGCTGACCGGCCGGTACGCCATGGTGGTGCTCGGTTTCAGCCTCGACGAGGCGCAGGCGCTGATCGCCGAAACACCGGGCTGGCTGGAAGTCTCCGCGGTCAACGGGCCCTCGGCCACCGTGGTGTCGGGTGACCGCGACGCGGTGATCGCGGTAGCCGGCTTCGCGCAGGCGCGAGGCGTGTTCGCGCAGCGACTGGTCGTGGACTATCCGGCTCACACCAGCGCGCTGCGGCCACTGGGTGCCGAACTGGCCTCGCTGCAACCGCAATCGGCCTTTCGCGACGGGCCGATAGCGTTCATCGGGTCGGCCGTCGGCGCAGAGGTCGGCAGCGACACCGACTTCTCCCGGTACTGGTATGAAAGTCTCTGTAGCACCGTGCGTTTCGATCGCGCTGTAGTTGCGGCGCAGAAGTGCGGAGCCGAGGCTTTCATCGAGATGTCGGCGCACCCGTCGCTGCTGTACCCGCTCAACGAACTGGTCGGGGACGACTCGGCGGTGATTCTCGGGTCAGGCCACCGCGAGGGGGTGATCACCGATGTGCTGTCGGCCAACATCGCCGCGGCCGCCGTCGCCGACCCGCACTACCCATGGACCGGCGCGTTACCCATGGAGATCCGGCCACCGATGCGCGGATTTCCGAACGCCCCGATGCGCGCAGTGCACCTCTGGGCCGCACCGGAACGTGTCACCACCGCACTCACTGCGGTGAGTGATTCCTTGACGGTCGCCGTCGAGCACTGGCGAAGCGAGCAGGTGCCGACCCCGGCCGCGGCGACGCGGTGCCGCATTGCGATTGTGGGCGACAACGACATACCGCTGACGCGACTGTTGGGTGCCGCGGCGTCCACTCACCGCGGATATCACCTGGTGCCGCCACACGAAGCGGACGTCATCGCAGTCGTGGCACCCGCGCTCGACGAGCCCGGCGCCACCGAAGCAGTCGCGCAGATCGCCGGCCGCCAGGATGTTGGCCTGCCGGACTACGGCGCGATCATCGGTCCACGGTGCCGGGCCGTGTGGCTGCTCACCGCCGGCGGCGAACGGGTGGTGCCCGGTGATGCTGCCAGGCGGCCGGCCCAGGCCGCGCTGGCTGCCATGCACCGCAGCGTCGGATTCGAGTTCGGCGACCAGACTTTCGCCAGCCTCGACCTGCCTACCGGCAACATCGACTTGCAGGTCGCGGTCGCTGCGCTCGACGTGCTGCTCGGCGAGGCGGGCGTGCTGGCGCTGCGCGTCGGCAGCGGCGACCCTGGCCCGCGCCGCTATGCCCGGACGCTGCGGGCGTGCCCCGAGCCTCAGCCCAGTCGGCCGCTCGACCCGGCGGCACTGGAGAACGTGGTGATCACCGGTGGCAGCGGAGCCATCGGCCTGCGGTACGCCAGGTACTGCATCGAACATGGCGCCCGAAGGCTGATCCTTTTGAGCCGCAACGGCGTCGACGCTGACGTACTCAGCCGGCTGATCGGGCGGCATCACGTCGACGTGCATGCCCCGCACTGCGATATCACCGACCGGGACGCGGTCGCGGCCGTCGCGGCCGAATATGGCGGCGCCGGTGCATCGTTGCTGATTCACACCGCCGGGATCGCGACGGCGTCCCAGCGCGCGGAGCTGACCGGTGCCGGCGTCGCCGCGGTGTGCGCGGCGAAAGTGTCGGGACTGGCCGCGATGGCCGACGTGTGGCCGCTGCAGCCCGAATGCCGGATCCTGGCGTGTTCTTCGGTGTTCGGCGTCTGGGGCGGACACGGCCACGCGGCCTATGCGGCGTCCAACCGTATCCTCGACGAACTGGCCGCGCAACTGCGCGCAACGGGCCTTGACTGCACGTCGATTCGATGGGGACTGTGGCAGGACGCCGGAGTGGTCGCGGCGGCGGAGATCGCCCGCGCCGAACGCTCGGGGCTCGTCGCCATGCGACCCGAGTCCGCGGTGGCCGCCAGCCTCGGCCGGTTCGACGACGACCCACTGATCTTCGATGCCGACTTCGACCGGCTGCGGATTTTCATCGAAAGCCAAGGACTCCCAATGCCGTTCCAGCTGCCCGCAGTCAGCGACGCGGCGCAGCACAGCGGTGTCGACACGCGACCGCTTTCCGACGTCGTCTGTGCCGAATTGGCGGCAACCCTGCAGCTGGTCGACTCGATGTCGATCGACGGGTCGGCGTCGCTGATCGACCTCGGGTTGGACTCACTGCTGGCACTCGACCTTCGCCGACGACTGCGCCGGACCGTGGGCCACTGCGCCCCGGTGGCGCGGATGCTCGGCGGAATCACCGTCGACGAACTGATCGATGTCTTGGGCGCAAGCTCGACCGACGGCCGAAACAACGGGAAGGCTGGGCTCCGCGCGTGACTGACACCACCGGCTTGGGCACCCTCGACGCCCAGCGCCTGGAATTGTTGCGGCGCAGGATCGCCGAGCGTGGCCTGGCCCGGCCCGCCGCCGCGACGGATGACGGCCTGCAGCGCCCGGAGATGTCCGATGGCCAGCGCCGGATGTGGTTCGTCCAGTCTGTCGACCCCAACGGCGCGCTGCTCAACATCTGCGTCTCCTACCGTGTCACCGGCGACGTCGATGTCGCACGGCTGCATCGTGCCGTCGACGCCGTAGCACTGCGCCACCCGGTGCTGCGCACGACGTACCTGACCGACAGCGCCGGTGATCCGTATCCGGTGGTCGATGACGATCTGCGGCCTAGCTGGGCCGAGCATGACCTGTCCGGGCTCGCCGAGCAGGCCCGTCGGCTCAGGCTGGAGGTGTTGGCGCAGCGTCAGTTTCGGCAGCCTTTCGACCTGACCAAGGACTCGCCGCTGCGAATCGAAGTGGCACGGGTCGCGGCCGACGAGCTGATGCTGTTGTTCACGGCTCATCACATCGCCTGGGACGACGGCTCCTGGGCGCCGTTCTTCACCGACCTCGTGCACGCTTACACCGACGGTGGCGGCGCTGCACTGCGGCCCGTGACCGGCGTCGTCACCGACTCGATGCGCAGCAGTGCTGAAGACCTGGCGTACTGGCGCTCGCTGATGGCGGATCTGCCTGAGCCGCTTGAACTTCCCGGCGCAGGCGGCTCGGTGGTCCCGACCACCTGGCGCGCCCAGCGGGCCACGGCGCAGCTGTCAGCGGAGACCATCGACCGCGCCGCCGCGCTCGCCCGCGAAACCGGCGCCACCCCGTACATGGTGCTGATGGCGGCGTTCGGCGCGCTGGTTCACCGCTACACCCATGCCTGCGACTTCCTGGTCGCGACTCCGGTGCTCAACCGCGGCGCCGGGACCGACAACGCGATCGGCTACTTCGGCAACACCCTGGTGCTGCGGATGCGCCCCGAGCCGCAGCTGACGTTCCGCGAGCTGCTCGGCCAAACCAGGGACAGCGCGGTCGGCGCGCTGGCGCACTCGCGCGTCGACCTGGAATGGCTGGTACGCACCTCGAACCCGGACCGCAGGCACGGGGCCGAACGAATGACCCGGGTCAGCTTCGGTTTACGGGAAGCCGACGGCGGCGGCTTCAGCCCGCCCGGTGTCCAGTGCGAACGCGCCGAGTTGCGCGGGCATTTCAGTCAGTTGCCGCTCGGCTTCATGATCGAGCTGCACGGCTCGGGCCGCGGCGCCGAGGTCGAAGCCGAATACCTGGTCGAAGTGCTCGACCGCCCACTGGTAGATCAACTGCTGCGGCACTACGGCGTGCTGTTGGATCACGCGCTCGCCAACCCGGACACCACGCTGTCCGCATGCGCGCTGATGAGCGACGCGGACGCCGACTGGCTACGCGCCGTCTCAACCGGTGAAGACTTCAGCACTCCGGCCAGCACGCTACCGGCCCTGGTGGCCCGGCGCGCCGCACTGACGCCGGATGCCGTCGCCGTCGTCTACGAAGGCCGGCAGTACAGCTATCGCGAGATCGACGACGAGGCAAACCGACTGGCGCACTGGTTGATCGAGCAAGGTGTCGGCACGGAGGACCGGGTGGCGGTGCTGCTCGACAAGTCACCGGAATTGGTCACCACCGCGTTGGGAGTTTTGAAAGCCGGCGGCGTCTACCTGCCCGTCGACCCCACCTACCCCGACGACCGGTTGGCATTCATCCTCGACGACGCCGAGGCGAAACTTGTTGTGCGCGAACCGGTGAGGAACCTGGAGCGCTACCCAGCCTCGGAGCCACGGGAGCTGGTTCGACCACTGGGACCGGAAAACACCGCCTACCTTATATACACCTCGGGTTCGACGGGTCTGCCCAAGGGCGTTCCGGTGCCGCATGCGCCGATCGCCGAGTACTTCGTCTGGTTCGGCGACGAATACCGCGTCGATGACACCGACCGCCTACTTCAGGTGGCCTCACCCAGCTTCGACGTATCGATCGGCGAGATCTTCGGTACCCTGATCTGTGGTGCGCGGCTTGTCATTCCGCGTCCAGACGGTCTGCGTGACATCGGGTATCTGACCGAACTGCTGCGCCGGGAAGGCATCACCTCGATGCACTTCGTCCCGTCGCTGCTCGGGCTGTTCCTGTCCCTGCCGGGGGTCAACCAGTGGCGCACCCTGCGCCGGGTGCCGATCGGCGGCGAGCCGTTGCCCGGCGAGATCGCCGACAAGTTCCACGCCACCTTCGACGCGCTGCTCTACAATTTCTACGGGCCCACCGAGACCATCGTGAATGCCACCAGCTACCCGGTCCAGGGCGCGCAGGGCACCCGCGTGGTGCCGATCGGCCGGCCCAAGATCAACACCGAGATATACCTGCTCGACGACGCCTTGCAGCCGGTTCCGGTCGGTGTGATCGGCGAAATCTACATCGGCGGAACGCATGTGGCGCGTGGCTACCATCGGCGGCCCGGTCTGACCGCGGAACGATTCGTCGCCGACCCGTTCACCCCGGGAGCCCGGCTCTACCGGTCCGGTGATCTGGCCCGCCGCAACACCGATGGCGACATCGAGTTCGTCGGCCGCGCCGACGAACAGGTGAAGATCCGCGGATTCCGGATCGAACTGGGCGAAGTCGGCGCCGCGATCTCGGTAGACCCGAGCGTCGGCCAGGCCGTCGTGCTGGCCAGCGACCTGCCGGGGCTGGGCAAGAGCCTGGTGGGCTACGTGACACCGGCCGACGGCGCCGACCGTGGCAGCGTCGACCTCGAGCGGATTCGCACGCGAGTTGCCGCGGCGCTGCCGGAATACATGACGCCGGCCGCCTACGTGGTGATCGACGAAATTCCGATCACGGCGCACGGCAAAATCGACCGCCCGGCGTTGCCGGCCCCGGAGATCATCGCGAAAGCCCAATACCGGGAGCCGGCTACCGTCACCGAACGCCGAGTCGCGGCACTGTTTTCCGACCTGCTGGGCCATGACCGAGTGGGAGTCGACGACTCGTTCTTCGACCTCGGCGGACATTCCCTGGTGGCCACCAAGCTGGTCACGGCCATCCGGTCGGAGTGCGGCGTCGAGTTGGGTATCCGCGATGTGTTCGAGCTGGGCACCGTCAGATCGCTGGCGCAGCGGGTCGACGACCTGCGTTCGGGTGCACACAACCAGCCGCGGCCGAAACTCGTCGCAACCACTCACGACGAGCCGTCCCCCGCAGGCGGGAGGTGCCCCCAGCCGCTGTCGGCGTCGCAACTGCGGAGCTGGTTCGCCTTCCGGGTGGACGGGCCGAGCCCGGTGAACAACATTCCGTTCGCCGCCAGGCTGACCGGGCCGTGGGACATCGACGCGCTGATCGCCGCGGTCGGCGACGTGGTCGCGCGTCACGAAATCCTGCGCACCACCTACGTCGACGACGACGGGGTTCCCTACCAGGTTGTCGACCCGGTCGCCGAACTGGCGGTGCGACGCGCAACGGGCGACGGCGAACAGTGGCTGCAGGAACAACTCGAGATCGAGCGCCGGCATTGCTTCGAACTCGATCGCGAATGGCCGATCCGGGTCGCCGTGCTCCACACCGGCGACACCGCAGAACATGTGCTGTCGCTGGTCGTCCACCACATCGCCTCCGACCACTGGTCGGCCGGCGTGCTGTTCGCCGACGTGATGACCGCCTATCGGGCTCGCCGCGACGGCGAGGCTCCGTCGTGGGCGCCGTTGCGCATCCAGTACTCCGATTACGCTGCCTGGCAACGAGATTTCCTCGGTGTGCCCGGCGGTCAGGAGTCCGCGGTCGCCGCCGAGCAACGGGATTACTGGACACGTCAGCTGGCCGGCCTCCCGGAGGACAGCGGCCTGCGACCCGACTTCCCGCGCCCGCCGCTGCCCAGCGGCGACGGCGAATCGGTCACCTTCAGCATCGATGCGGCCACCCGGGCCAAGCTCGCCGACCGATGCCGCGAATTGGGCGTCACCGAGTTCATGGCCCTGCAAGCCGCCGTCGCGGTGGTGCTGCACAAGGCGGGAAGCGGCGTCGACATCCCAATCGGCACACCGGTGGCCGGGCGCACCGAAGCCGAACTCGATCAGCTGATCGGCTTCTTCGTCAACATTGTGGTGTTGCGCAACGACTTAGCCGGCAACCCGACGCTGCGCGAGGTGCTGAGCCGGGCGCGCGAAACGGCGCTGGCCGCCTATGCCCACCAGGATCTCCCGTTCGACCGGGTGGTCGACAGCGTCAGCCCGGTGCGCTCGCTTTCGCGCAATCCGCTGTTCCAGGTGATCGTCCATGTCCGCGACCACTTGCCCGCCACGCGTGTCGTCGATTCGGCGGCCGACGGGCCGGCTACTGTGTGCACCTCGCTGGACCCGGTTTTCGACGTGGCGCACGCCGACCTCAGTGTCAACTTCTTCGGCAGCGACGGCTCCGAGGATGCCGCGGGTTATCTGGGCAACCTGATCTTCCGCACCGAGCTCTACCAGCGAAACACCGTCGAGCGACTGGCCAGCTGGCTGACTCGCGTCATTACGGAGTTTGCTGACGACATCGACAAAAGTTTGCGGGATGTCGTGTTGGCCGATGCCGGAGAACAGCAGCGCATCCTGAGTCAGTGGAGCCGCGGCGCCCAGCCGCCGGCTGACCGACCGCGCACCGTTGCCGAGCTCCTGCAATCCAGCCGGCAGTGCGGCGCCGGCCAGGTCGCGGTGCGCTGCGCCGGCGAAGATCTGGATTACGGTGCACTGCACCAGCGTTCGGATAATCTGGCGGCCCTGCTCGCCGATCGCGGTGTGCGTCCCGGTTCCTTTGTCGGTCTGTCGACACGCCGCGGCATCGACATGGTGGTGGCGCTGGTGGCCATTGTGAAAGCCGGCGCGGCATACTTCCCGATCGATCCCGGCTATCCGTTGGCGCGCAAGCAGTTCATGCTCGACGATGTGCGACCTCCGGTCGTCATCGCGACGGCCGAAGCCCTCGACACCATGCCCGCCGACTCCGAGGCCGCGGTCCTGTTGCTCGATGACGCCGAAGTGCGGGCTGCGATCGAGCGTCCGCAGCCGCCCGTGGCGCGACTTCGCCTGCCGCATCCTGACGACCCGATGTATTTGGTGTTCACCTCCGGGTCCACCGGAAAGCCCAAGGGCGCGGTGGGTACTCAGCGGGCGATGGCGGCCCGGCTGGATTGGCAGCTGCGGCACTATCCGCCGCGGTCCGACGACATCCGGCTGTCGCAAGCCTCGATGACGTTCCTGGAAGGCGGCATGGAACTGCTGGCCGGACTGGCCGCCGGCGCCACCATGATCCTGGCCGACGACGCCGAGCACCGCGACGCGGAAGCGCTTGGCGCGCTGATGAAACGCGAGTCTGTGGCCCAGATCACCGCGGTGCCCAGCCTGGTGTCCGCGCTGGTGGACAGCGCACCCGAGTCGGTGCGATCGTTGGCGCGGCTGGTGTGCGGCGGCGAGCCGGTGAGCAGTTCGCTGCTGCAGCGACTGACAGCGGCATGCGCCGACGCCGGCGAGCATGGTCCGGAGCTGCTGAACAACATCGGCTCCACCGAGACCTCCGGCGCGGTATGCCGCGGCCGGTTGAGCCCGCCCAGGCCGCTGGTCGGTTCACCGGTGGCCGGGGCGCAGGCTTATCTGCTCGACGACGGGCTGCGGCCGGTGCCGGTCGGTGTGGTCGGCGAGTTGTATTACGCCGGAGACCAGTTGGCCCGCGGCTATTGGAAGCGGTCCGCGCTGACGTCGACCCGGTTCGTCGCCAACCCCTTCGGGGCGCAACCGGGCAGCCGGTTGTACCGCAGCGGCGATCTGGCCCGGTGGACCGAGGACGGGCGATTGGAGTTCGCCGGCCGCGCCGACCATCAGGTGCAGGTCCGTGGATTCCGCGTCGAACTCGCCGAGGTCGAGGCCGCACTGGCCGCCGCCGACGGCGTCGCAGTCGCGGCCGCGCGGACCTGGGAGGGGCACGACGGGGCCAGCCTGGCCGGTTACGTTGTGCCGCAACGGCTGCTGCACGACGACACCGATAAGGCGGCGTTCGCGGCCGGGGTGCGCGCCGCGGTCAGCGCCAGGTTGCCCGGCTACATGGTGCCCTCGACGCTGACGGTGCTCGACGCGCTGCCCAAGACGGAGTCCGGGAAGCTGAACCGGCCGGGATTGCCGCGTCCGGCGGTCAGCACCAGCGGCCACACCGAGCCGGCGCGCACCGGCACCGAACAGGCGGTGGCCGCGGTGTTCGCGGACTTGCTGTCCACCGCACAGGTCGGGCGATTCGACGACTTCTTCGCGCTCGGCGGAGACAGCATCCTGTCGGTCCAATTGGCCGCGCGGGCAAGGGCGGTCGGATTGTCCGTCACCCCGCGGATGGTGTTCGAGAACCCGACCGTCGAGCAACTGGCTGCGGCGGTGGATGCGCTCGGAGACGCCGGTGACGCCGCGTCAACGGGCGACGTGCCCGAAACCCGGTTCGAGCCGATGACCACATCGGGGTTGTCGGCGACGGACTTGGCCGCAGTGACACAGCTGTGGTCGAAGTCGCGGGACGGAACACCATGACGGCCGCCGGCACCGAGGCCGGCATCGCGCCCGAGATCGAGGATGTGATGGCGCTGAGTCCTCTTCAGGAGGGCCTGTATTCGCTGACGGCGCTGTCCGAACTCGCTGACTCATCCGACGGCCGGCCGGCCGATGACCCGTACGTGATCGGCATGGCCGCCGACATCTACGGGTCCCTCGATGTCGCGTTGCTGCGCGACTGCGCAGCCAAGATGTTGATCCGCCATCCGAATCTGCGAGCGAGCTTCTTCAGCCGGGGAATCGCCCGCCCGGTTCAGATCGTGCCGTCGCGAGTCGACCTGCCGTGGCGCGATGTCGCGGCGACCGATGGTGACATCGACGCGATTGAACTCGACGAGCGGCGAACGCCTTTCGATCTTGAGCGGCTTCCGGCGCTACGGTTTCTGCTCATTGCATTACCGGATGCGCGCTGGCGTTTGGTGATCACCGCCCACCACATCGTGATTGACGGCTGGTCGCTGCCGGTATTCGTCGCCGAGATGATGATCCTCTACCGGGCCGGCGGTGATCTTGCCGCCCTGCCGACCGCGCCGCGGCCTTACCGCGATTACATCGGCTGGCTCGCCACCCGTGATCAGGAAGCCAGTCGGCGAATGTGGCGTGAGCACCTGGCCGGGCTGACTGGGCCGACGCTGTTGGCGGCCGCATTCGGCGGGCACGAGGCCGCCCGCACGTCGACGCGACTGCCACAGCGAACCGAGCTGCAGTTGGATGCGCAGACCACCGCGCGACTGGTCAGTGGCGCTCGCTCGCGGGGGGTCACGCTCAACACGCTGCTGCAGACGGCGTGGGCGACCATTGTGTCGCGGCTGACGGACCGCGACGATGTCGTATTCGGTGTCACCGTGTCGGGCCGGCCCGCCGAACTGGCCGGCGTCGAGACCATGGTCGGCTTGTTCATCAACACCGTCCCGCTGCGGGTGCGCCTGGATGCCTCCGCACCGGTTGGCCGACAGTGCCTGGCGGTACAACGGGATTCGGCGATTCTGCGCGAGCACAGCTACCTCGGGCATGCGCAGCTGCGCGCGATGGGTGGTGTCGGCGAAATGTACGACACCCTGCTGGTCTATGAGAACTTTCCGACCGGTGGCATGTCCGCCGGTGACCAGCTGGCCGGTACCGGCGTCACCTTCCGGCCCGCGGCGGTGGAAAGCCTCACGCATTTCCCGATCGTGCTCGCCGCGCATATGGCCGACGAGAAACTCGTCCTGATGGTCGAAGTCATCGACGGCGCGATCGGTAACACCTCGGCTGCCGCACTCGGCCGACGGCTGCTGGCCACCGCCGATCAGCTGCTGCAGCAGTGGGAGCATCCGCTGCGTGACGTCAGCGTGCTGCTGCCCGAGGAAGCGGCTCCGCTTGGCGCCGGCTCGGCGAAACCGGTGACAGCGCAGAGCATTCACACCCGGTTCGCCGCGGTAGCCGCGCGCATCCCCGACCGCCCGGCGCTGACGTGGTCGGGCGGCACGCTGCGCTATGGCGAGCTCGACGACGCCGCCAATCGGCTCGCCAACGCCCTGTTATCTCGCGGCGTGGTTGCCGAAACCCCAGTGGCCATCCGGCTTTCCCGCGGGCCGCGCTACGTCGTCGCAATTCTGGCGGTGCTGAAGGCCGGCGCGAGCTACGTGCCTCTGGAGCCGGGAATGCCTGCGGAGCGGGTGAATTCGATCCTGCGGCAAAGCGGTGCGACCATCGTCATCGACGACGACTTCGACGACGGTGAAGCCGCCGACTTCCGGCCCGTCGAGGTCGATCCCCGGCACGCCGCCTACGTGGTCTTCACCTCGGGAACAACCGGAGAACCCAAGGGCGTCATTGGAACTCATGCCGCGGTCGGTGCATACGCCGACGACCATCTGGACCATGTGCTGCGACCGGCGGCTGCTCGGCTGGGCCGTCCGCTGCGGATCGCGCACGCATGGTCGTTCGCCTTCGACGCGGCCTGGCAACCGCTGGTCGGGCTGCTCGATGGCCACATCGTGCACATCGTCGACGGACAGACCCAACCCGATGCCGAGGCGCTGGTCGCGGCCATCGCAGAACACGGCGTCGACATGATCGACACTACCCCGTCCATGTTTGCTCAACTGAGGTCAGCGGGTTTGCTGACGCGGGTACCGCTGGCCGTGCTCGCGTTGGGCGGTGAGGCACTCGGGGCCTTCTCCTGGTCGTTCATCCGTACCGAGTGCGCCCGCACCGCAATGACGGCTTTCAACTGCTACGGCCCCACCGAAACCACGGTCGAGGCAGTCGTGGCCGCGATCGACCAGCACGACGAGCCGTCGATCGGGCGGCCGACGAGTCACACCCGCGGCTACGTGCTCGACTCCGCGTTGCGCCCGGTGCCGCCCGGTGTCGCCGGGGAGCTGTACCTCGGCGGCGCACAGCTGGCCCGCGGTTACCTGAACCGCGCACCGGAAACCGTGCAGCGCTTCATCGCCGATCCGTTCGTCAGCGGCGAACGGATGTATCGCACCGGCGATCTGGTGCGCCGCCAGCCCGACGGGTCGCTGCATTACGTGGGACGAGCCGATGCGCAGGTGAAAATTCGCGGCCACCGGGTGGAGCCCGGCGAGATCGCCGCCGTGCTGGAATCGCACCCGGGCGTGCGGCAGGCCAGCGTCGTTGTGCACGAACGGCGCGGTGTTCCGCGGCTGGTCGCCTATCTGGCGTTGGATGGTTCGACCGCGCGGCCACCGACGGCGAACGAACTGCGCCGCATGCTGGTTGCCCGGCTGCCGCGTTACATGGTTCCCCAGCGCATCGTCATCGTTGACGACATCCCGCTGACCGCCAACGGCAAAGTGGACGAACTAGCCTTGGCGGCAATCGATTCGGCAACATCGGCGGAGTCCGGCGGATTCGAGCCGGACACGGCGACCGAATCTGCGCTCGCCGACGTGCTGAGCGAGATTCTGCACGTGAACCGCATCGACCCGAACGCCGATTTCCTCGAGCTCGGGCTGGACAGCATCGTGGCCCTGTCGGTCGTGCAGTCGGCCCGGCGGCGCGGTATCGCGTTGCGCGCCAGACTCATTCTCGAATGCAGCAGTGTCCGTGAACTCGCCGCCGCCATCGACGCCGAAGCTGCGGAAGCCGCAGACACCGCGACGATCGCGGAACCCGAGAACGGGCCGATACCGCTGCTGGCCAATGCGCATTGGCTTTACGAGTTCGGTGATCCGCGCAGGCTGGCGCAGGCCGAGGCGATTCGGCTACCCGATGGTGTCACCGGCGAGCAGCTACGGACGGCGCTGGCGATCATCGTCGATGGCCACGAAGTACTGCGCAGTCGGCTGGACCGCGCGACCATGACGCTGCATCCCGGTCAGCCGCGCGATTTCCTCACCGAGATCACGGTTTCCGGCGAGCTTCCGGCTGCCGTCGCCGCCGAGACCGCACGGGCGATCGACAGCATCGACCCCGAACGCGGCAACCTCATCGCGGCAGCTTGGCTGCGGCCACCGACCGGCCAGAGCGTGCTGGTGCTGGCCGCCCATGTGCTGGCCCTGGACCCAATGTCGTGGCAGGTGGTTCTCGGCGAACTCGACGCCACTTTGCACGCGCTGATGGCCGGTCACGCTCCGGCACCGGTCCGCGAGCACACCAGCTACCGCCGCTGGGTCGATTCGATGACCACGCGGGCGACATCGCTGGACAGCGAAGCATTTTGGACCGCTCAACTCGCCGGTGACGATCCCGAACTCGGTCAGCGGAGACTGACACCGGCCAGCGACGTCGCCGCCGGACTGCTCGTCGAAACGTCGATGCTCGACGTGGACACCACCTCCCGGCTGCTGAAGTCCGGCCAACCGATGTTCGACATTCTGATCGCCGCCGCCGCCGCAATGGTGACCCGGTGGCGACACCACCGTGGTCAGTCGGCACCGCCGCCGCTACTCGCGCTGGAGACCCACGGCCGCGCCGACGCGTTGTTCAACCACGGCGAGGACACGACTGAAGCGGTCGGATTGCTGAGCGCGATCTACCCGCTGCGCGTCGACAGCGACGACCCGCGGCGGATCCGGGAACTGCTCGCGTCGATCCCCGGCGACGGTGTCGACTACGGGCTGCTGCGCTATCTTCGCGGCGACACCGCACACCGGCTCGCCGCCTTCAGCGGACCGCAGCTACTGCTGAACTATCTGGGTCGCGCCGATGTCGGCGGAACCAGCGGACTGTGGCTGGACCGTGGTCTGCTCACTGGGGTTTCGCCGATTCCGGAACCCGACCTGGCGGTGCGCTACGAGCTGAGCCTGGTTGCCACTGTGCTCGGCAGTGGCGATCACCAGGTGCTGGTGACCCAGTGGCGGGCGCTACCCGACATCCTCAGCGAATCGGATATCGCTGCTCTGCAAGGACTGTGGACACGGGCGCTCGAGGAGATGGTGCCATGACCACGCTTGCGGTGCTGGGTGCCGGCGTGAAAGCGGTGGCGATTGCCGCCAAGGCGCACGTTCTCAGCGAGATGGGCGTCGAGGCGCCGAACGTGGTGGCCATCGAGCGGACCGGGGTCGGGGCCAACTGGCAGGCCAGCGGTGGCTGGACCGACGGCGCGCAGCGGCTGGGTACCAACCCGGAAAAGGACGTCGGCTTCCCGTATCGATCCTCGCTGGTGCCGCGGCGCAACGGCGAACTCGACGAGCGGATGACCCGGCACAGCTGGCAGTCGTACCTGATCGCCACCGGTCAGTTCGCCCAGTGGATCGACCGGGGCCGGCCGGCGCCGGCCCATCGGCGGTGGAGTCAGTATCTGCGCTGGGTGGCCGACGAGATCGGCATGACGGTGGTCTACGGGGAGGTCGAGCGCCTGGCCGTGGACGGTGAGCAGTGGGCGCTGCACACCGACGAAACATGCGTTCACGCCGACGGTTTGATGATCACCGGCCCGGGACAAGCCGAACGGTCGCTGTTGCCAGGCAATCCGCGGGTGCTGTCCATTGCGCAGTTCTGGCACCGCGCCGGCCAGCAGGACCGGATCAACGCAGAGCGGGTAGCGGTGATCGGCGGCGGTGAGACCGCCGCAGCGATGCTCAACGAGCTCTTCCGGCACCGGGTCTCCACGATCACGGTCATCTCGCCGCAGATCACCCTGTTCACCCGCGGGGAGAGCTTCTTCGAGAACTCGCTCTTCTCCGACCCCAGCGACTGGACGGCGTTGACGGTCCAGGAGCGGCGCGACGCGATCGCCCGCACCGACCGCGGGGTGTTCTCCTCTAACGTCCAGGATGCATTGCTGGCCGACGACCGGATCCGTCACCTGCGCGGCCGGGTGGCTCACGCGGTGGGTCGCGACGAGCAGATCCGGCTGACGCTGTCCACCAACCGGGGCAGCGAAAACTCCGAAACCGTGCACGGTTTCGACCTGGTCATCGACGGGTCGGGCGCCGACCCGTTGTGGTTCACCCCGTTGTTCAGCCAGGACGCGCTCGACCTGCTGGAGCTGGGTCTGGGCGGCCCACTGACCGGGGATCGCGTTGAGGAAGCCATCGGCCACGACCTGGCAGTCATCGACGTCGCCCCGAAGTTGTTCCTGCCCAACCTCGCCGGGCTCAACCAGGGGCCCGGCTTCCCAAACCTCAGCTGCCTGGGGCTGTTGTCCGACCGGGTGCTGGGCGCCGACCTGGGCCGCAGCGCCCCTTTCTCGACCAAGAATTCCTCGATCAGGAGAGATGATGAGCACCAATCCCTTCGATGACGACAACGGTACGTTCGTCGTCCTCGTCAACGACGAAGACCAGCACAGCTTGTGGCCGACATTCGCCGACGTTCCGGCGGGCTGGCGCAAGGTCTTCGGCGAGGCCGGTCGCGCGGAGTGTCTCGCCTACGTCGAGCAGAACTGGACCGACATGCGGCCACGGAGTCTGCGCGAGTCGATGGACCGCTGATGGCACGCGGTATCCAGGGGGCGATGTTGCGGGGCTTCGGCGCCCGCGACTACACCGCGACGGTCATCGAGACCGTCCGCATCGCACCACATTTCGTGCGTATCCGGATGGAGTCACCCACGCTGTTCCAGGACGCCCAGGCCGAACCTGCCGCCTGGCTCCGGTTCTGGTTCCCCGACCCTGACGGGTCGAGCACCGAATTCCAGCGCGCCTACACGATTTCGGAGGCCGACGTGCCCGCCGGTCGTTTCGCCGTCGACGTGGTGCTGCACGACCCGGCGGGCCCTGCGTCGCTGTGGGCCCGCACCGTCGAACCCGGTGCCACGATCGCGGTGATGTCGCTGATGGGCTCCTCGCGCTTCGACACCCCGGACGAGCATCCAGCCGGTTACCTGTTGATCGGTGACTCCGCGTCGATTCCGGGCATCAACGGCATCATCGCAATCGTCCCCGGCGACGTCCCGATCGAGGTGTATCTCGAGCAGCACCACGACAACGACCGGCAGATCCCGATCACCTCGCATCCGCGGCTGCGGCTGCACTGGGTCAGCCGACGCGACGCGACATCGCTGGCGGCGGCGATTGAAACGCGGGACTGGTCGGACTGGTATGCGTGGGCGACGCCGGAAGCCACCGCGCTCAAGCACGTTCGTAACCGGTTGCGCGACGACTTCGGCTTCCCCAAGTCCGAGATTCACGCGCAGGCCTACTGGAGCGCCGGTCGCGCGATGGGTACCCGCCGCGGTGACAAAGAGGCGACGGTCGCCGGAGACCCTGACACCGCTGCCACCCCGCTTCAGCAAGAGCCGGCGACCGCTGCGGCCGGCCGGGGCAGCTGGCGCGCTCAGGCCGCCGGCCGGCTGCTGGCGCCACTGCGCTCGGCGCTGATCGCCTCCGGTGTGCTGCAAGCGATCATCACGCTGGTGCAGCTGGCGCCGTTCCTGCTCTTGGTCGAACTGGCCAGGCTCCTGGTCTCCGGCGCCGATCCCTCGCGACTACGCGAGGTCGGCTTCGCGGCGGTAGGCCTGCTGGGGTTCGGCACCCTGATGGGTGCCGCGCTCACGCTGTGGCTGCACGTCGTCGACGCCCGGTTCTCCAGCGACCTGCGCTCCCGGTTGCTGAGCAAACTGGCGCGACTTCCGTTGGGGTGGTTCACCGCTCGCGGCTCGGGGTCGATCAAACAATTGGTCGCCGACGACACACTGGCACTGCATTACCTGATCACTCATGCGATTCCGGACGCGGTCGCCGCGGTGGTCGCGCCGCTGGCAGTGCTGGTCTACCTGTTCGTCGTCGACTGGCGGGTGGCTCTGGTCCTGTTCGTACCCGTGCTGGTCTACCTGGTGCTGACGTCGTCGATGACGATTCAGTCCGGTCCGCGCATTCCGCAGTCACAACGCTGGGCCGAACGGATGAGCAGCGAGGCCGGCGCCTACCTCGAAGGCCAGCCGGTCATTCGCGTTTTCGGCGGCGCCGCCGCGTCCAGCTTTCGCCGCCGCCTGGACGACTACGTCGGCTTCCTCACCGACTGGCAACGCCCGCTGGCCGGCAAGAAGACGTTGATGGATCTGGTCACCCGTCCCGCCACATTCCTGTGGCTGATCATCGGGACCGGTACGCTGCTGGTGGTTGGGGGCCGGATGCAGGCGGTCAACCTGCTGCCGTTCTTGTTGCTGGGCACCACGTTCGGCGCTCGGTTGCTCAACATCGCGTACGGCCTCGGCGGCATCCGCGCCGGGTTGCTGGCCGCGCGCCGACTGCAGATCACCCTCGACGAACCGGAACTCTCGGTGCGCGACCAACCGCGGAAACCGCCCGATGAGACGCCAGCCACCGTGGTGTTCGACCGGGTCACCTTCGGCTACCGACCCGGTGTACCGGTGGTCCACGATGTGTCGCTGACGCTGCGGCCCGGCACAGTGACCGCGCTGGTCGGCCCGTCCGGGTCGGGCAAGTCGACGCTCGCCGCGCTGCTGGCCCGCTTCTACGATGTGCAGCAGGGCTCGATCACCGTTGACGGCCAAGACATTCGAGCGTTGAGCGCCGACGGTCTCTACGCCCGGGTGGGATTCGTGCTCCAAGAGACCCAGCTCGTGCACGGCACCGTCGCGGAGAACATCGCGCTGGCCGTTCCCGATGCCACGCCCGCCCAGATCGAGGCCGCGGCGCGCGACGCCCAGATCCACGAGCGCATCCTGCGGCTGCCCGACGGCTACGACACCGTGCTCGGCGCCGCCAGCGGCCTGTCCGGCGGGGAACGTCAGCGGTTGACGATTGCCCGCGCGATCCTTGCCGACACCGCTGTCCTGATCCTCGACGAGGCCACCGCGTTCGCCGACCCTGAGTCGGAATACCTTGTGCAGCAAGCGCTCAACCGGCTGACCCGGGAACGCACGGTACTGGTGATCGCCCATCGGCTGCACACCATCGCCGGTGCCGACCAGATCGTCGTCCTCGACCACGGGCGTATCGCCGAACACGGCACCCATGACGAATTGCTAGCGGCCGACGGACGTTATCGACGCCTGTGGGACAGCGGCCGTCGGGAAGCGGTCACCGCCACCGCGGCGCAGGAGGCCTCCCGATGATCCGCACTTGGATCGGTCTGGTCCCGGCCGAGCGTCGCGGCAAGGTTGCGCTGTACGCCGCGCTGGCGCTGCTCTCGGTGA
>JAVHWH010000010.1:0-25195 GCA_032159915.1 Mycobacterium sp. | reverse complement strand
CGTAGGACTCCACCGGGGGGCACGAGCAGACCAGGTTGCGGTCGCCGTAGGCGCCGTCGATGCGGCGCACCGGCGGCCACACCTTGGGCCGGAAGCCCTTGCCCAGCGGGTAGGCGGCGACTTCGCGAGTGTACGGGTGCTCCCACTTGTCGACCAGCAGGCACTCGGCGGTATGCGGCGCGCCGCGCAGCGGGTTGTCCTCCACCGGCCACTCGCCCGTGCCGACCTTGTCGATCTCAGCGCGGATGGCGATCATCGCTTCACAGAACGCGTCGACCTCGGCGAGGCTTTCGCTTTCAGTCGGCTCGACCATCAGGGTGCCGGCGACCGGGAAGCTCATGGTCGGTGCGTGGAAACCGTAGTCCGCCAGACGTTTTGCCACATCGTCGACGGTGACGCCGGTCGACTTGGTGATCGGGCGCAGGTCCAGGATGCACTCGTGGGCGACCATGCCGGTCTCGCCGGTGTAGAGCACCGGGTAGTACTCGTCGAGGCGGCGGGCAATGTAGTTGGCCGACGCGATTGCGGTCAACGACGCCAGACGCAACCCCGCAGCGCCCATCATCCGGATGTAGGCCCAGCTGATCGGGAGAATTGACGCCGAGCCGTACGGCGCCGCCGACACCGCCGGCCCGGACGGCAATTCTGGCGCGTACGGATGGCCGGGCAAGAAGGGTGCCAGATGCGCGCGCGCCGCGACCGGCCCCACACCGGGACCTCCCCCGCCGTGCGGGATACAGAACGTCTTGTGCAGATTCAGGTGGCTGACGTCGCCGCCGAACTTGCCGGGCCTGGCCAATCCGACCAGCGCGTTGAGGTTGGCGCCGTCGATGTAGACCTGACCGCCGGCGTCGTGCACGGCCGCGCAGATGTCGGCGATGTCCTGCTCGTACACGCCGTGCGTCGACGGGTAGGTGATCATCAGCGTCGACAGCCGGTCGGCGTGCTCGCTGACCTTGGCCCGCAGGTCGTCGAGGTCGACGTCGCCGTTGGGCCGGCAGGCCACCACAACCACCTTCATGCCGGCCAGCGCGGCGGATGCGGCGTTGGTGCCGTGCGCGCTGGACGGGATCAGACAGATAGTGCGCTCGGGCTCGCCGCGGCTGGCGTGGTAGGCGTGAATCGCGAGCAGGCCGGCGTACTCACCCTGGGAGCCGGCGTTAGGCTGCAGCGAGATCGCGTCGTAGCCGGTCATCTGCACCAGCCAGGTTTCCAGGTCGGCGATCAGCCGACGCAGGCCCGCGCTGTCGGATGGCGGCGCAAACGGGTGCTGTCGGGCGAATTCCGGCCAGGTGATCGGCTCCATCTCGGCTGCAGCGTTGAGTTTCATGGTGCAGGAGCCGAGCGGAATCATCGTGCGGTCCAACGCAAGATCCTTGTCCGACAAGGAGCGCAGGTACCGCATCATCGATGTCTCGGTGCGGTACTTGGTGAACGCCGGATGGGTCAGGAATTCCGACGCGCGGGTCGCGACATCGACAGACCGGCGCTCGGCGGGCGCAGCACCGAATGCGTCCAACACCGCGGCCACGTGGGCATCGGTCGTCACCTCGTCACAGGTCACCGAGACGTGGTCGTCGTCCACCCGCCAGAGGTTGATGCCGTTGGCCTTCGCGGCGGCCACCACCTCGTCGGCGCGGCCCGGGATGTTGGCCAATACGGTGTCAAAGTAGTTCTGGTGTACGAGTTCGTCGCCCAAGGCGGAGGCGATCGCCTCGGCGTGGCCGTGCACCCGCCGGGCGATGCCGGTTAATCCGTCGGCGCCGTGGTAGCTCGCGTACATCGCCGCCATCACCGACAGCAATACCTGGGCAGTGCAGATGTTGCTCGTGGCCTTGTCTCGACGAATGTGTTGTTCCCGGGTTTGCAGGGCCAACCGGAAGGCGGGCGATCCGTCGGCGTCGACGGAAACGCCGACGAGTCGGCCGGGTAACTGGCGGGCATGCTTGGCGTGCACCACCAGATATCCGGCGTGCGGGCCACCGAATCCCATTGGCACACCGAAACGTTGAGTGTTGCCGAACGCCACGTCGGCACCGATTTCCCCCGGCGGTGTGATCAAGGTCAGCGCCAGCAGGTCGGCGCCGATGGCCACCAGCGCGCCGCGGTCGTGTGCTTGCGAAACGAGCGCCGACCAGTCGGTGATCCGGCCGCTGGCGCCGGGCAACTGAGCGATGACACCGAAGAAATCGCCGTCGGGCAACCCGTCGCGCAGGTCAGCAGTGACGATTTCGATGCCGAGCGGCTCGGCGCGGGTAGCGAGCACAGCGGCGGTTTGGGCGAACACATCGACATCGACGGCCAACCGGTTGGCATTACCTTTGACCGCACGGTGCATCAGCGTCATCGCCTCTGCTGCCGCAGTGGCCTCGTCGAGCATGGATGCGTTGGCCACCTCGAGTCCAGTCAGGTCGGCGACCATGGTCTGGAAGTTCAGCAGCGCCTCGAGCCGGCCCTGGCTGATCTCGGGCTGGTAAGGGGTATATGCGGTGTACCAGGCGGGGTTTTCCAGGATGTTGCGTAACAACACCGGCGGTGTGTAGGTGTCGTAATAACCCTGACCGATCATCGACACGGCGACGGTGTTCTCGTCCGCCAGCGCCCGTAACTCGGCCAGCGCCTCGGCCTCGCTGGCCGCCGGCGGCAGCCGGTCCAGGCCGGGGGCGGCGCCCGAGGCGGTCAAGGCATCGAGGATTTCCGCGGGCAAGGCGCGACGTGCGAGTTCGTCGAGTGAGTCAACTCCGATGACCTCAAGCATCGTCGCGACTGCGGCGCTGTCCGGGCCGATGTGCCGGTCGGCAAAAAGCGGGTTGGTGTAGTCGGACATCGGCGGACTCCTGACAACGAGGAAGGCAGGCCCTCCCCCTCTGTCGTCTACCCGAACCGGGCGCCTGAGAGATTCGACATCGACATGTCTTTCCCCATGGGCGGGTGACTCGACGTCACCACTTTCCAGAGGCATCGGGGTCTGGCGCGGTCCGGGTGCCTGAGAGGTTGACGGAGAGGTATTGCTCCTTCGGCGTCCGTGGCTGGCCGCCACGGAACTCTCCCGCGCAAGAACGATGCGTATTCGAGTTTACCGCCTACGCACGACCGACGCCGCCGGCGGCACCAAAAGAACGAGCCGCGTCAGCCGATTTTGCGGTCGCGGTGCTTGCGCCGCGAGGCCAGCTCGTCCTCCGGCGCGAGGATCGACTCGCCGCCGTCGGCGCGCTCGCCGGGGAAATCGGCGATGGCACCGGTCAGTTCGCGCATCGCACCTGAGACGGCGATGCCGAATACACCCTGTCCGCCCTGCAGCAAGTCGACGACTTCTTCGGCTGAGGTGCACTCGTACACCGTGGTGCCGTCGGAGAACAGGGTGATGTTGGCCAGGTCCTGCACACCTCGCTGGCGCAGGTGGTCGACCGCAACGCGGATGTTGTGCAGCGAGATGCCGGTATCCAGTAATCGCTTGACGATCTTGAGCACCAAAATGTCTTTGAACGAATACAGCCGCTGGCTGCCGGAGCCGGCGGCGCTACGAATCGACGGCACGACCAGCGAGGTGCGCGCCCAGTAATCCAATTGGCGGTAGGTGATGCCGGCGATCTGGCAGGCGCTGGGTCCGCGGTAGCCGACCAGTTCGTCGGGCACTGAGTCGTCGGGGAACAGGCCGCCTTGGACGGGTTCGGCCGACACGTGGATCGCCTGATCGGGGTGAGGTGCCGAACCCTCATCGAGCGCGGTCACGGCCTCAAGATCCAGTTGATCCTGACGTGGCTGATCTCCCACGGGGGCTTCCTCTCGCCGATCGCGCTCGTAACGGGCTGCAGGTATCCGCGTTTGCTCAATCGAGTGCTTGTGAGCATACGCTTTCCGACCCGATGTAGTGCTTGTAGAACTAAACAGTCGAAGCAAAGTATGGCGGTCGCAGCGATGACTCCACGCTATCCAACGGGCGTGTCGAGGTCGAACTCGCAGATGAGACGCATCCGTGATATCGACATTGCCCGCCTCCTCAGCGCGCCGTTGCGGCGCGCATCGTCAGCGGGCTAGTGCTGGATTGCCCACCTCCTCAGCGCGCCGTTGCGGCGCGCATCGTCAGCGGGCTAGGGGGCTAGGTCGCTTTGAAATCGTCGGGCGAGACGCTGTCCAAAAATTCTTTGAACTTCTCGACCTCGTCTTCCCGGACCGCGCCGGACGGCTCGTCGTCGTTCTCGTCGGGAATCAGCAGGCCGGCTTCGGCCAACACCGCCTCTTCGACATAGATCGGTACGCCCACGCGCAAGGCGATAGCCACCGAATCCGACGGCCGAGCCGAGACGGTGATATTGCGGTCGAAGATCAGGTCGGCGTAGAAGGTTCCCTCTTGCAGGTCGACGATTCGCACCTCTTTGAGCGAATGGCCAAGCGCAGCAATCAGATCTCGAATCAGGTCGTGGGTCAGCGGCCGGGGCGGCTCGACGCCCTGCTGTTCGAGGGCGATCGCGGCTGCCTCGGACTGGCCGATCCAGATAGGCAGGTAGCGATCACCGTTGGCCTCGCGCAGCAACAGGACCGGCTGGTTCTGCGGCTGCTCGACGCGAATGCCGACAACGCGAACTTCACCCATCTGTGTCTGCCCTCCGCACGTCCTGCCGCTGTCGAATCAGACCTGCCCCGACGTCGCGGTGGAAGACCAAGCCGCCGTAGACAAGCTGCGATCGCGAGTCTAGTCCTTCAGCGGTGTAGAACGTCGCGCACTGCGGACTTGATCAAGGAGGTGTGCAGGGTGATGGCGAGGGCCGCGACTTCGCGGGCCAGGTCGTCGGCGCGGTCGCGGGACCCCGTTTTGCCGGCTTTGACGAGCGGCCCCGCGATCTGCGCGATCAGGTCCGATTGGCGATCAGCGGCCGAGCGAAATGCCCGTAGGTGGCGCGGTTCGACGCCGTAGTCGGCGAGTGCGCGGGCGCACTGCAGGATCACCACGGCGTGGTCGTCGAAGAATCCACCCGGCCCGGTGGTGATCACCCCCGCCTTGAGCAACGCGGTCAGCAGGTCGTCGTCCACCCCTGAGCGATCAAGGAGATCCTCGCGGCTGAGCCGGGCAGGGCTGGTCGCAACGGCCACCGACTCCGCCTCGGCTGATGCACCGTCGCCCACGGTCACCAATCGCGGTACACCGTAAGGCGATCCGGTCAGTGGCAGCTCGCCGTCGGGCTGGTCGTCCAGCTGTGCCTTGATCACCTTGAGCGGCAAATACTGATCACGCTGCGCCGTCAAGATGAAACGCAGGCGGGCGCAGTCGTAGGCAGTGAACCGGCGATAGCCCGACGCTGCGCGTTGCGGCGTCACAAGACCCTCGGCCTCCAGGAATCGAATCTTGGAGATCGTCACGTCCGGGAAGTCTGGCCGTAGCAGGTCGAGGACCGCTCCGATCGACATCCCGCTCAGTGCGGGGGTCTCGGGCGCGGTCACTAGCTTCCGGGCCCTCCGTCTTCACCGACCTTGGGTCCAGTCAGAAAGACCAAACGGAATTTTCCGATCTGGACCTCGTCGCCGTTGGCCAGCACGGCTGAGTCGACCGGCTCGCGGTTGACGTAAGTGCCGTTGAGGCTGCCGACATCCACGACGTGGAAGTCCGCTGCTTCCAAACGGAATTCAGCGTGCCGTCGGCTGACCGTGACATCGTCGAGAAAAATGTCGCTATCGGGATGGCGGCCGGCCGACGTGGTCGGTTGATCGAGCAGGAACCGGGAACCGGCATTCGGTCCTCGTTTGACGACCAGCAACGCTGAACCGGCCGGCAGCCCCTCGACGCCCGACACCGTGTTCTCGGTGCCCGTCTGTGCAGGAGCGTCCAGCTCGTTGAGGAAGTCAGCGCGGAAGACGGAAGTCGTCTCCACGGTGACTTCATCAGAAGTCAGGTCGTTGTCCTTGTCCGTCACCCGCTGCTCCTCACTGGCCGCTTTTGCGCTGTCTGGTTGGGTCCGGCCGACCGGCTTCCCACCCGCTGCGACCGTCGGTGTGACGACCGTACCGTGCACAGGAGTCCAATGTGCCGTCCCCCGCCGGATCGGCGGCGACATCTGCTCGTCCCTTGGTCCGGCGTTGTCGCCGAGCGCAGGGAACGATAACAAGGGTCATTCGGACAGCGAGCCGCGGTAGGCGTCGGCATCCATGAGCTCGTCGAACCCCTTCTCGAGGGCCTCGTCGTCAACCTGCAGGTCAAGCAGCCAGCCGCCGCCGTACGGCTCCGAGTTGACCAGCTCGGGAGTGCCTTCCAGATCATCGTTGACCGCAACGACTTTCGCCGACACCGGTGCGTAGAGGTCCGACACAGATTTGGTCGACTCGACCTCACCGAAGGCCTCTCCTGCGGTCAGCTCGTCACCCACGTCGGGCAGTCGGACAAACACGACGTCCCCCAGGGCCGACTGGGCGAAGTCCGTGATTCCCACCCGGACGGTGCCGTCACCGGTTCGCCGAACCCACTCATGGTCGGTGGTGTAGTGCAAATCTGGTGGGATTTCGCTCACGGTGTTCCTGTTCTGGTCGGTCTACTTGACTGGCTGAGCGTATTGGCGCGGTTTTGGTTGCCGCAAGGCGGTGATGTCCACCTTGTCGGCCTGCTGCACCGACATGGTGCCGCCGACGCGCTTGACGCTGTCTACCGCGCCGCCCGGAATGTTCATCGCGGCGGCAAGCGTCGGCGGATCGCCAATGGCTACAACCGAATACGACGGGATCAGGGTTTTGCCGTCGACGGTCAGTGCGCCGGGGGCGCCGACGATCCAGGTGTCGACCCCGGTCCGAACTGCCTGGTTGCGGTCGCTGATCTGAATGGCCTCGGCGCCGGCCGCCCGTAACTCGTCGAGCACGTCGAGCAGCGTCTGCGGCGCCACTCCAGGCCCCGGGTCGTCGATGCGGACGGTGACGCCGGGGCCGGTAGCCCCGACTGTGCCGATCAGGATGGACAACGCCGCCAGCCGGGCCTGGGCGTTCGCAATGGCGGTCTGGTCGCTGCTACCCGACGCCTGCAGCGCGTTCAACGAGCGTTGCAGCTCGGCGACTTCGGTGCTCAGCGTGGCTTCGCGCTGGCGCAGCGAGTCCAGTAGCACCAACAGGTCTGCGGGGCGGGCGGTGTCCAGCGAGTCCCCGGACGTGGTCTGGCGTACTTGGGTCGCGATGGCTACGCCCAGCAGCAGGCACAGCATCACCGCCAACGTGCCGAACGCTGTGCGGCCGCGCCGCAGAAACCCGCGGGACTGCAGTTCGCCGATCGGCGGTTGCGGCTGGTCCGGCCCCAACTCATGTCGCCCGTGGTGTTCAGGCTCGTCGTCGCTGACCTGGTCGGGCTTCTGCGTTGTGCGCTTTTCGCCTTCGGTGTCGGTCATGTCGGCCTCAACCCGCTACGCCCCGAACAGCCTGCGGCGCAGCGCGGCGGCGTTGCCGAAGATCCGGATACCCAGGACGACGATGATCGCGGTCGATAGCTGTGTGCCGACCCCTAGTTGGTCGCCGACATAGACGACCAGCGCAGCCACCAACACGTTGAACACGAACGACACCACGAAGACCTTCGGGTCGAAAATCCGCTCGAGGTAAGCCCGCAACCCTCCGAACACCGCATCGAGTGCGGCGACCACGGCGATCGGCAAGTAGGGCTGGACGATCTCGGGCACGTTGGGATGGAGAATCAGGCCCAGCACGATACCGAGGGCCAGCGCTGCGATACCGATCATCGGTGCTCGGCTCCCACTACTCGGAGTTCTCCTGTTCGGTGATTGTGCACTACGAACCAATCTGCTTGGCGAACTTGACATCTCGTACCGCCCCGGCGGGCAACGTGAGGTTGTCCTTGGCGCTGACGTCGACGCCGACACCGTAGGAAGCCTCCAGCAGCCGCAGCCTGCGCAACCCGGGGCTGTTGTTGAATGCGTCCTGCATGGCGTGCGGAGGCCCGACCGCCAGCACGGCATATGGGCTGCTGGTCGGGTTGTTGTCGACCAGAATCGCGCCGCCCGCCTGCCGGATGGTGACGTTGGGCCCGATCCGCACCCCGCCGACGGAGACCGCCTCAGCGCCGCTGGCCCACAGTGAGTTCACCACCATTTGCAAGTCGCGATCGAGGATGATCTGCTGACTGCCGGCGACCCGCTGCTTGGACACATCCGACAGGTTGGGCCCGATACCGGGATCGGTCACCGTCACGCTCAAACCCGGGCCGGTGACCTGGGTGCTGGCAGCCGCCAGGCTGAGCCGGTCGAGCCTGGCGAGCAGCCGTCGTCCGGCATCGTCGTCGGCCAACTCTCGTCGCTGAACATCATCACGTTGCGCCGCAAGCTTATTGCGCTCTTTGACGAGCTGGGACGTGGTGTTTTCCTCGGAGCGAACACCGGTGGCCAGCACGTGTTGGGCGGCGCTGACGCCCGGTGCGACAAGCCTGGCCTGGGCGACGGCCGCGGCGAACACCGCTGCCAACAGGAACGCGGCCAGCGCTTGCCAGAACCAGCCGCGCACCCGGGCACGCCCGGTCGGCTGGTCGTCGCCGTCCCGCTTGGCGGCGGCCGCCGCATAACCGGGATCCAAGTGCTCGGAAAGCAGAGCACGCAGCAGCGACGGCACCGGGATCCGCTGCGCCCGTCCGGCCTGGTGTGCGCTGAGACCGGCGTAGGGCTCGTAACCGCCCAGTGCTTGGTCAGGCATTGCGCACCTTCACCGGCGGCATCCGGCGCAGCACCATGACCACCTGCCAGGCGTACACCATGAACGACCACAGGTACATGTAAGTACCCCACAGCAAAAACGCCCAGCCACAAGCCAATACGACGCGACTCCACAATGCGTCCCACTGTCCCAGGAGAATCAGCGGGAACGCCGTCATCAGTGCGAACGTGGCGGCCTTACCGACGTAGATCACCGGCAACGCGGTGATGCCGCGAGTGCGCAGCAGCGGTAATTCGGCGGCCAGCAGCACGTCACGAATCAGCAGGACGGCGATGATCCACCACGGCAGAATGTGGGCCAACCCGAACACGATCGGCGTGGTCACCATGTACAGCCGGTCGACCAATGGATCGAGATAAGCGCCCAGTCTCGACGACTGGTTCATCAGCCGGGCGATCTTGCCGTCCGCCCAGTCCGATGCGCCGCTGAACATCAGAATGGCCACCGACCATCCGTCGGCATGGGCGACCAGCAGCAGGTAGACGAAAACCGGGATCAATGCCAGCCGGAGTCCGCTGAGCACATTGGGCACCGTCAGGAGCCGGTCGTGAGCAGGCGGCCGGTTCATGAGGCGAGACCTTACGCCCGGCGACGGCGCGGGCCGTGCAAAGGCGCGAGGTCGTTGCGGGCAATCGTCATCTGAAGATGCCGGGCAGGCTCAGCGCGGAAAGGGAGTCGTCGGACAACGGGTTGTCGTGCACCATGTAGGTCCACGTCGACGTCGGACGGGCCAGCTTCGACAGATCGACGCCCGGCTCCTCCTCGATCGCCGGTGAGGTCTCGAAGGTCTGTTGGGCCGCTTCGATCGCGTCGGCGGCCAGCGATGCGAACGCGTCGACGGCCATCCGGTGGAATTCGTCGAGCGGGTTTTGCCGGCCCAGGGCACGCAGATGGATGCTCTCCCGGATGTCGGCCAGGTAGGCCAGGTGGTCGGCCCAGCCGCGGTCGAGGTGGAACAACATGATGAGCCGGCAGATCTTCTCCAGCTGTTCTTCGGAAAGCTGTTCGGACAGTTCGGCATAACGGTCAGGTGCCAGCTCGGCCAGCTCCTCGCGGGCCGCGGCCGTGCTGAGCAGCGTGTTGCGCCGCTCGACAATGATGGCGCGCTGCTGGGCGGTCAGCTGGTTGTAGCGCCAGGTGTTGGCGTGCACGTCCAACAGCCGCCCTTCCGCGACGCGCTGGGCATGCTCGAGCAGTCCGGCGACCTTGGGGCTGATGACGCGACCGTCCGCGTCGGTCTGAGTCGGCAATTTGTTGGGTTCGAGGTTGGATGCGGCGACGTCGTCCTCCCAGCTGGAGAAGAAGACCGATGAACCCGGATCGCCCTGGCGGCCGGCGCGGCCACGCAGCTGGTTGTCGAGTCGTTCGGTGTGGTGCCGGCCGGTGCCCACCACGTGCAGCCCACCGAGTTCAACCACTTCTTTTTTCTCAGGGGCTTGGTCGCTTACGTCGGAGCCGCCGAGGCGGATGTCGGTGCCGCGGCCGGCCATCTGTGTCGAGACCGTGACGGCGCCCAGTTTGCCGGCCTCGGCGATCACCTCCGCCTCTTCGGCGTCGTTTTTGGCGTTGAGCACCACTGCCGGTACGCCGCGACGCTGCAGCCGCTCATGCAGCTCTTCGGATTCGGCGACGTCGTGGGTGCCGACCAGCACGGGCTGCCCGGTTTCGTGAACCTCGATGACGTGGGCGAGAATCGCGTCGATTTTCGCGGCGGCAGTGATGTAGACACGGTCGGTCTCGTCTTCGCGGATGTTGGGAGTGTTCGGCGGGATCGGGGACACACCCAGCTTGTAGAAGTGCCGCAACTGCTCGCCGGCGGCCAGCGCGGTGCCCGTCATGCCGCACACCGTCGGATACCGGTTGATCAAAGCCTGCACGGTGATGGTGTCGAGCACCTCACCGGTCTCGGTGGTTTCGATGCCTTCCTTGGCCTCGACCGCCGCCTGCAGACCGTCTGGCCAGCGTTGCAGCGCAGCGATGCGGCCACGCGAGGAATTGATCAAGTGCACCGCGCCGTCGCGCACGATGTAGTGCACGTCGCGATGCAGTAGGACATGCGCGTGCAGGGCGACATTGATCTCGGTGAGCGAGGTGCCGACATGCTCTTCGGAGTAGAGATCGATTCCGCCGAGCCGTTTTTCGAGTTTGTGCGCCCCGGCTTCGGTCAGGTGGACGTTGCGGTCATCGGAGTCGGTGTCGTAATCCTCGCCGGGCTGCAGCTCACCGACCAGCTTGATGATCTCCAGCCGCGGCTGCTCGCGGTGGCTGGTTCCGGCCAGCACCAGAGGCACCAACGCCTCGTCGACCAGAACCGAGTCGGCTTCGTCGATCAAGGCCACGTCCGGGTTGGGCGACACCAGATCGTCGACGTCGGTCACCAGTTGATCGCGCAGCACGTCGAAGCCGATCTCGTTGATCGACGCGTAGGTGACGTTGCACTTGTAGGCAGCGCGGCGCTCGTCGGCGGTCGATTCGGCGGTCACCCAGCCGACGGTGACGCCCAGCGCCTCCAGCAGCGGACCCATCCATTCGGCATCGCGGCGCGCCAGGTAGTCGTTGATCGTGACGACATGGACGTGGCGGCCGCCCAACGCGTATCCGGCGGCGGCGATCGCCCCGGCCAGAGTCTTGCCCTCACCCGTTGCCATTTCGACCACGTCACCGGCCAGCATCCGCAGCGCGCCGAGCAGCTGTACATCGAAGGGCCGCAGTCCAGTGACCCGTTCGCCGGCTTCTCTGGCGATGGCCAGGAACTGCGGAATGTCGTCGGCCTCGGCCAGGTCGTCGAGGTTGAGCAGGCCGGCGGCTTTACGCAACTGTTCGTCGTCGAGCCCGGCGGCCTTCTCGTCATACTCGGCCGACGCGGTGACCTGGGACAGTGAGCGGCCCTGGTTCTTCTCGGTGCTGGCGCCGAGCAGTCGCCAGAAGCGGCTGCTCAGGCGGCCGGACGAAGAGCTGGTGGTCTTTGGCACAGGTCAACGGTACTAGCCGGAATTCGTCACGCCAGATTGGACCGGCGGGGGTAGGCAACGTCGGGATCGGTCAGCACGTTGACGACGGCGGGCAAGCCGCTGCCGAAGGCGCGCGTCAACGCCGGGCGGAGCTCGGCGGGCGTCGAGACCAGCTCTCCGTGTCCACCGAGGGCGCGCACCACCTCGTCGTAGCGGGTGTTCGGTCGTAGCTCAGCAACCACCGAATAGCCGTACAGCGCTTTCATCGGGTGGTGCTCCAGGCCCCAGATGCCGTTGTTGCCGATCACCGACACGACGGGAACGTTGTGGCGCACCAACGTATCCCACTCCATACCGCTGAACCCGAAGGCGCCGTCGCCCTGCAGCAACACGACCTGCCGGTCGGGGCGGGCCAGTTTTGCGGCCAGCGCATACCCCGGGCCCGAGCCCAGGCAACCGAACGGACCACTGTCCAGCCATGCGCCCGGCACGTGGCTGTCGATGACCCGGCCGGCGTAGGAACCGAAATCGCCGGCGTCGACGACGACGATCGCGTCGCGGTCCAGCATCGGCGCGAGTTCGGCGTACACCCGCATCGGGTGCAACGGACTGCGATCGTCGGCCAGTTCTCCTTGCTCACCTGCACGGGCGGCAGTCTCGGTCGCGCGTAGATCGGCGACCCACCCTTCATGGCCGGTCGTCTCGGCCCGCGGTGTTTCGCACAGCACGGTCAGGGTCGCCGACAGGTCGCCGTAGAGCCCGGCCGCGATCGGCCGGGGATACTGCCGTTCGGGCTGCACGCGATCAGCAACGATCAACTGGGTGTCCGGTCCGAATACGGCGCCGAATCCCAGCCTGAAGTCCATCGGCACCCCGACGACGATCGCGACGTCGGCCTCCCCCAAAGCTTTTGAGCGTGCCCGGGAGAACGCCAGCGGATGGTCCGCCGGCACTGCGCCGCGGGCCATGCCGTTCATCAGCACCGGAATCCGTCGCTGCTCGGCTAATCGCAGCAGTGCGCCCTCGGCGTGCCCCCACCAGACATTCGTGCCGGCCATGATCACCGGCCGTTGCGCACCGGCGAGCAGGCTGACGGCGCGGTCGAGTGCGTCGCCGTCGGGCAGCGCCGGCGCCGGTGAGGTGGTCAGCGCGCCGGGCTGGCCACTGTCGGCGGCTACCGAAAAAGCGTGGTCCATCGGGAAATCGATGAAGGCGACTCCGGACGGGGCGTCCACGGTGGCTCGCAGCGCCGCGTCGATCAGCCCGCTGACGGCATCCGCCGACGGGGCGGTGGCGGCAAACCGAGTGAGTGGCGACACGAACGGCACATGGTCGATTTCCTGCAGCGAGCCCATGCCCCACCGCCCCGCGGGTGCGCGACCGCCGAGGACCAGTAGCGGCGACGAATTCTGCTGGGCCGCGGCCATGGCGCTCATGCCGTTGGTGACGCCCGGCCCGGCGGTCAGCGCGGCCACCCCTGGCTGACGTGTCACTTTCGACCAGCCTTCGGCAGCGAAAGCGGCGGTCTGCTCGTGGCGGGTGTCGATCAGCCGGATGCCCTCGCTGCGGCAACCGTCGTAGATCGAGAACAAGTGGCCGCCGGACAGCGTGAAGATAGTGTCGATCCCGCTGGCTTTCAGTCGCCGGGCGATGAGTCGTCCGGCATGGAAGGTGTTGTCGGCGTCGTTGCCCATGGGCGCAGCCTATCGGCAAGCGTTCGCTTGTCCGACAAGCTTTCCGACGTGGGCGTCGTGCGGATGCCTCAGACCGCGAGGAGATTTCGTGCCTGTTCTGCAGCCGTTCACACCATCCATTGACTGGGGTCGCGCGCTGCCCGACTCGTTGTGGTGGATCGCCCAGGCATGGCTGATCAGTGCCGGGTGCGTGCTCGTCGTCTTGCTGGTGCTCCGGTTCACCACCCAGTGGGCGCGCCAGTACTGGCAGATCACCGGTGGCTATTTCTCTTCCCGACGGTCGGTCGGGGTGTGGCTGATGCTCAGCGTCTTGCTGCTGTTAGTCGTCACCATGGTGCGCATCAATGTGTTGTTCAGTTACTTCAGCAAAGATCTGTACAACGCCCTGGAGACGGCCTTCACCGGCTCGGGCGCAGGGAATGACATCGTCAAACACTCTGGCATGCATGGCTTTTGGGTGGCGCTAACAGTTTTCTGCATCCTGGCCGCAACCTTCATCGCGTTGGCCATGGTTGATCTCTACCTGATGCAGCGCTTCATCATCGCGTGGCGGGTCTGGCTGACCGAGCACCTCACCGCCGACTGGCTCACCGGACACGCCTACTACCGGGGCAGGTTCATCGACGAAACGATCGACAACCCAGACCAGCGTATCCAGCAGGACATCGACGTTTTCACCACCGGCGCTGGGGCCACCACGAATATCCCGACCATCGGCACCAGCCAGACTCTGCTGTTCGGTGCTGTGCACTCGGTCGTCTCGGTGGTGTCGTTCGCCGCGATCTTGTGGAACCTCTCGGGAGTGCTGACCCTGCCGCTGCTGCATGTCGACATTCCGCGCGCGATGTTCTGGAGCGTGTTCGTCTTTGTGCTGACCGCAAGCAGCGTGACGTTCTGGATCGGGCATCCGCTGATCAGACTGAGCTTCGCCAACGAAAGTTTGAACGCCGCCTTCCGTTATGCGTTGGTGCGTTTGCGCGACGCCGCCGAAGCGGTCGGTTTCTATCAAGGTGAGCAAGCCGAGCGTTCACGACTGCGGCAGCGGTTCGTGCCGATCATCAGCAACTACCGCCATTATCTGGGCCGCACCATTGGCTACACCGGTTGGAACTGGTTGATCACGCAGGCGATGGTGCCGTTGCCCTGGCTCATCCAGGCGCCGCGGCTGTTCGCCGGGAAGATCGGTCTGGGCGGTGTGGCCCAGACCGCGGCCGCATTCGGCACGATCCAGGAGTCACTGTCGTTTTTCCGCAATAACTACAACGAGTTTGCATCATTGCGGGCGTCGATCATCCGGTTGCATGGCCTGGTTGACGCGAACGCGCGCGGTCGGGACCTACCGGAGGTGACCGTGGAGCCGAGCGAGGGCGGATCGGTCGAAATCGCAGCCGTCGAGGTGCGAAGGCCGAACGGCGAGCAGCTGATCGATCCGCTCGAGGTGCGACTCAGCAGCGGTGACGCCCTGGTCGTGACCGGCCGTTCCGGAACGGGCAAGACGACGCTGTTGCGCAGCCTGGCGCAGTTGTGGCCGTACGCCTCCGGCGTTCTGCGCCGGCCCGCGGGCGAGCACGCCACGATGTTCTTGTCGCAGCTGCCCTACGTGCCGCTGGGCAACTTGCGCGGCGTGGTCAGCTACCCGAAATCCCCGGGCGATCTCTCCGACGCCGCCGTACGTGACGCGTTGACCAAGGTTGCGCTGGCTCCACTGGCGGCCCGGCTCGACGAGGAGCAGGACTGGGCCAAAGTGCTCTCCCCCGGTGAGCAGCAGCGGGTTGCCTTCGCCCGGGTACTTTTGGCCAAGCCTGCGGCGGTGTTCCTGGATGAGGCCACGTCGGCGCTGGACGAGGGGCTGGAATTCGCCCTGTACCAGCTGCTCCGCACCGAGCTGCCAGAGTGCGTCGTGGTCAGCGTCAGCCATCGGCGCACCGTCGAACAGCACCACGATCAGCTGCTCGAGTTGCTCGGCGACGGCAAGTGGGAACTGCGCAGGATCGAGCCGGCATCGGCCAACGCGTGACCGGCGATCGAACTTGGGAGCGCGGCGTGCAGTTCGATGGAATGATCTGGCGCAATAAGCTCGGACGTCATGCTGCCGCGGTGCCCGGGTAGCTTCGCGGAAAAGTCTTGAAGGCCATGCGGTCGCGCATGCCCGGCGTAGCAGATTGCATATTAAAGGAGCAGGCGCACAGTGGAGTTGTTCAAGCCGTCTATCGAGTGGGGCCACGCGCTCGCCGAATCACTGTCCTGGATCGCCATGGCGTGGGGAATTAGCGCGGTGTGCCTGCTCGTCGTGCTGGTGCTGCTCCGGCTTCTCACCCAGTGGGGTCGCCAGTTCTGGCGGATCACCGCCGGCTACTTCACCGGTCGGCACAGCTGGCGAGTGTGGCTGATGCTCGGGGTGCTGCTGCTGTCGGTGGTGATCGGAGTGCGGCTCTCGGTACTGCTCAGCTATCAGGCCAACGATTTGAACTCGTCCATTCAGACCGCTGTGCAGGGCATGGCTACTCATGACGAGGCTGTGAAAGCGTCTGGCGTACATGGTTTTTGGATGTCGATCTTCCATTTCTCGATCATGGCGGCGATTTTCATCGCACGTGTAGTGCTCGATGTCTATCTGACGCAACGGTTTATCGTGGCGTGGCGGATCTGGCTCACCAATCGATTCACTGCTGACTGGCTGGAAGGGCGCGCCTACTACCGCGCCCGATTCATCGACGGCACCATCGACAACCCCGACCAGCGTATCCAGCAAGACATCGATCTCCTGACCGCCGGAGTGGGAGGCACCCCCAACGTGCCCTCCAACGGTACCGGCGCTGTGCTGGTGTTCGGCGCCGTGCAATCGGTGTTGTCGGTGGTTTCGTTCACCGCCATTCTGTGGAAGTTGTCGGGCACGCTGACGCTCTTCGGCGTGAGCATGCCCAGAGCGATGTTCTGGATCCTGATCGTCTACGTGTTGGTCGCGACGATCGGCGGGTTCTGGATCGGGCGGCCGCTGATCCGGCTCAGCTTCCGCAATGAGCAGACGAATGCCGCCTTCCGGTATGCACTGGTCCGGGTGCGCGACGCCGCCGAGGCGGTCGGCTTCTATCGAGGTGAGAGCGCCGAACGGGTGCAGCTGAACAGACGTTTTCGGCTGATCATCGACAATTACCTGCACTACGTGAATCGCACGGTCGGCTGGTTCGGGTTCAACATCTCGATGAGTCAGTTGATCGTGCCGTTGCCCTGGATACTTCAGGCGCCGCGGTTATTCGCCGGACAAATCAAATTCGGTAGCGTCACCCAGACCGCGGCAGCATTCAACGAGATTTCTGACGGGTTGTCGTTCTTCCGCAACGTCTACGACCAATTCGCCAGCTATCGCGCCGCGATCATCCGGTTGGACGGCCTGGTTGTAGCCGACGAAAAGGCTCGCGAGCTGCCGGAACTGCTGGTCAGGCCAAGCGTCGACGGTGCTGTCGACATCGAGGGCGTGGAAGTGCGCACACCGGATGGTGACCAGCTGATCGACTCGCTCGATCTGCACCTGTCAGAGGGCGACGCGCTGGTGATCACAGGTCCGTCCGGCAGCGGCAAGACGACGCTGCTGCGAAGTCTGGCCCAGTTGTGGCCATACGGATCCGGGACTCTGCGATGCCCCGACGGGCCGAACCAGACGATGTTCCTGTCTCAGTTGCCCTATATACCGTTGGGCGATCTGCGGGCGGTGGTGTCATACCCAGAGGCGTCCGGTGACATCTCTGACGCTGACCTTCGCGACGTGTTGGTCAAAGTGATGCTGCCGCACCTGGTCGAACTGCTCGACGAAGAACAGGATTGGGTCAAAGTACTGTCCCCAGGTGAGCAGCAGCGGGTTGCGTTCGCCCGGGTTTTGTTGACCAGACCCAAGGCGGTATTCGTCGACGAGGCAACCTCCGCAATGGACGGGGGGTTGGAGTTGACGATGTACCGACTGTTGCGGGCCGAATTACCCGCCACCGTCCTGGTCAGCGTCAGTCACCACAGGTCGGTCGAGTCGCACCATCAACAACGGCTCGAACTGCTCGGCGAAGGCCGATGGCAGCTCGGTCCGGTGGACAAGGAGCCGGCGGGGGCCTAACGCGCCTCGCTTACACCCGAACGGCTTTGGCGGCCGCGTGCACGCCGGCGCGGCGCCCGAAGAAGGAGCCCTCCCCGAGCTGGGTGCCGCTGGCATAACCCTTGCCATCTTGGGCGATGTTGGACGCACACGCTCCCACCGCATACAGGCCTGGCACGACCGAGCCATCGCCGCGCTGCACCTCGCCGTCGACGGTGACCGCCAAACCGCCCATCGTGAAGCCGGAGTACATCGCCCGACCAAGCGAGAGGTCGAACACGGCCCACGGCCCGTTGTCTTGCGGCACAACATATTCGGGTTGCTTGTGAAAATCCGGGTCCTCGCCGTTGGCGGCGAATTCGTTGTAGCGGTCCAGTGTCGCCGCAACATTGCCCGCGGGAATCCCGAGGGCCTGCTCCAGTTCCGCGATCGTCTCATAGCCGTCGAGGAATTTGATCAACGGCATCGCGGGCATTTCGGTGTGCGCTTCGTCGACGATCAGATACGCGGTTTGCTCCGGCTGCTCGAGCACGAAAGCCGATGTGCGTGAATGGTAGGAGTCCTCGGCGACGAAGCGCCTGCCGTCGTTGTTGACGATCACACCGGTCAGCAGCACTTCGGGTGGATACGCAGCTGCGGTGATGAACTTCTCGTTCATGTTCTCGGTAAGGCCGCCCGCTGATACACCCATCCGCAGGCCCAGCCCGTCGTCGTTGGGGTTGCCCAAGATGTAGGGCGCGACCAGCCCATGGTGTTTGGTGCGCCGCGGCTGGCCCAGCTCGGGGGTGTGCTCGGCCACCATGTCGGGGTTCATCGCGAACCCGCCGGCCGCGATGATGACCGACTTGGCTTTCACCGCGCCGGTTTCGGTGAAGTGCTTCCAGGCGACGCCGACCACGGCGCCGTCTTCGTCCAGAATCAGGTTGGTTGCGCCGGTTTCGTATCGAAACTGCACGCCCAGCTCGTCGGCGCGTTTGACCAGGAGATCGATCACCATGGACGCCCCGCCCAGCTCGCCGGGTACCGGCACGGAGTGTCCGCGCGGGGATGGCACGGCCTGCTCGCAGAAGGGCCACACCTTCTCGTTGCCGGTGTAGCTCAAGCCTTCCGTGCCGGGCGGGACGACCACCTTGCCCGGGTAGAAACTCCGCTCGAACTCAAAACCCAACTGCTCCAACCAATTGAAGTGCTCGACGCTGCCGTCGCAATAGGCGCGGATCTTCTGGTGATCCGGTTCACGTGACACCGCAACCAGGTACTTGTACATCTCATCAGCCGAGTCGGGATGGCCGGTCGCTTCCTGGACCGCTGTGCCACCGCCGAGATAGAAGTGCCCGCCGGCAAGCGAAGTCGTGCCACCGGCTGCGGCAGCCCGCTCGAGCACCAGCACCCCTGCGCCGGCCGCGGCGGCGCTCACCGCCGCGCACCCGCCCCCGATGCCGAAGCCGAGCACTACGACGTCCACCTCGTCCGACCATGACGTGACATCGTCGACGCTCAATGTTGCTGGAATGTCAGTACTCATGGCGCTGCTCCTCCTCATCGCTTCGTCCCCCTCGCCGCTGCGCGGCTGGGGGCGCCCCCACTGCATCGTCGTCAGCGCGACTCATCGGCGCTGCTGCTCCTCATGCTGCTCCTGCTTGATGTAGTCGAAGAACTGGCGCATTTCAGGTGAGAAGTGCGCGATCTCCACGAACGGAACCCCGTACTGCGGGGCGGACAGATAGGCGAACCGCATCCCGCCGGGCATCACGCCTTGCTGTGGCACAGTGGCTCCTTGCTCGGCCGCTGAGCTCAGCGCAGCATCGAAGTCGTCCACGGTGGCAGCCTCGACGCAGATGTGGTGCAAACCCGGCCCGCTGTCGTCCAAGAAGTCACTATAGATATTAGGCCCGCGGACCGGTTCGATCAGTTCGAGCTGCATGTCGCCGAGATAGCTCAGCGACATGCTGGCGACGAAGTCAGCCGGCGCGCCATGGTAGCTGCAGGCGTCCGGCGCGAAGTGGACGTCGGACAGACGCACCCATTTCTTGACCCCTAACAGGCCGGTGAGAGCCATTTCGGTGGTGTCCAGGCTGTGCGTCACCCAGGCAATCTGGACCGGAGATCCGGAAGGGAGGCTCATCATCTCGCAGAATAACCCAGCGTCTGCTTCAGTAGAATCCACCAAAGTGATGTTGCCGCCGTCGGGTGTGCGGGGCTGTCGATCGGACCGATGAACACGTTCTAGTTCGGTGCTTCGACGCGAAACGGGGCGGGGTCGGTATCGGGGTGGGTCAGCATCGCGACCAGCAAACGCACCTGAGTTTCGAAGACGGTCTGCGGATCGCTCAGCGTGTCGGCGCCATACTGCCCGAAGACCTCGAGGCTGATCGCGCCGACCACGCCGGCCCAGATTGTGAAGCATTTGACGATCACGGCATCGTCGCCAGGAAAGCCAAACTCCTGCCGCAGCCGCTCGAAGTCAGCCGAAACAGGTTGCGGCGCAAAGTGCTTGCTCAGCTTGATGTCACCCGTCGCGATGCCGGCTGCCACGGCGTCCAACAACGCGCCGATCACCCGGGTCCCGGGGCCGACAGTTCGCTCGGCTGGTGCGTGATACCCGGGTACCGGGCTGCCGTACAGCAGGGCCCAGCTGGCCGGGTGGGCGACGGCCCAGCCGTGTGCGGCTCGGGCAATCGCGACGACGTCATCGCTCCATAGCTCTGGTACGGCCTCACGGGCGCGATCGACCACGTCGGCCAGGTCGGAGTACGCGTCGATGAGCAGCAGCGTCAGCAATTCGTCGCGGCTGGCGACGTACCGATAGACGGCCGAGGACACCATGCCCAGATCGCGGGCGATGGCACGCAGTGACAGGCCGGCAGCGCCGTGCTCGACCAGGTGGCGCCGGCCCAGCTCCACGATCCGCGCCTCGATGCGCTCGCGTGAGTCCCGCCGCTTCGCCATCTGGCAAGTCTCACATGAAAGAGATCGGTGCTCTTGCTTTTCGGGCGCCGCCGTGTCAGTGTCTTGTCTATAGAGAGCGGTGCTCTCTTTATGGAAGGGAAACGGCATTGTCATGAGATACGACGAACCCCCGGCTGCGGCGAAGGCCGCCAACATGCTGATCCGCTGGCTGGCTGACGCCGGCGTCAGCATCGCCGGAACCCGGTCGCTGCGGGTGCGTGGCCGCAAGACGGGCCAGCTTCGAAGCGTGGTGGTCAACGTCTTGACGGTCGGCGATGCCGACTATCTTGTGTCGCCGCGCGGAAACACCCAGTGGGCGCGCAACGTCCGGGCGGCCGGTGAAGTCGAGGTCGGACCGAGCTGGCGCCGCCGCCGGATGCGGGCGACCGAGGTGGTCGATACCGCAAAGCCAGAACTGCTGAAGCGGTACCTGGATAGGTGGTACTGGGAGGTCAAGGGCTACGTCGCCGGACTGACTCCTGATTCCAGCGATGACCAGTTGAGGGCCGCAGCGCCGTCCATCCCGGTGTTCGCGCTGAAGGCCGACGCTTAAATCGACGGGCCGCCGACGCCCACGTCCTGGCGGACCTGTTGGGTTGTCGACTGCCATGACACCGCCGCCGGGAAGTTGCCCCAGACGCTGTTGAAGAGGCCGACGATCCGGGCGGGTCCCGAGCCGCTGGTGAGGTAGACCGGCCCGCCGGAGTCACCTTGTTGACTGACCGCGCCGTGTCCCATGGTGAACCAGCCGTTGTTGACGCCTTCGACGGTCCCGCAACTCTCCCCCGTGATGACGCCGAAGTGGCAAATCGGTTCGCCCGGTGTGACAACCAATCCGGGGTCGGACTGCAGCATGCGTCCGCCGGGCAGGACGTTGTTCACCGTCACGTCAGGAGCCAGCACGATCGACTCGTAGTCGGCGATTTCCTGGTCGGCGTTGACAAACGCCCCGTTGGGCGTGTTGTCACGAGACGTGGCTACGTGCCCGATCACCTTGTTGTCCTTGTCGAACACCGGCCCGTCGCTGCGGCAATGCCCTGCGCTGAACGCCACCCGCGCGCCGGGGTCGACGTAACCCAAGGTGCACAAGTGCGGGCCTTGACGAATCTCCATGCCGGGATAAACCACAACCGGGTCGGCGTGAGCGTGGATGGGCGCGCTCACCGCCACGACGACAGCGCTGAGCGCCACGCCCAAAACGCGAATCGCGGGACCCCCCACCCCTTACTCCGATCCTTCGAGGCCGGCATCCCGGCCGGCCGCCTATTAGGCTACCTAGCCAATGTCGGCCGAGGTGTCGAAATGGAAGGAGTCAATTCAGGACGCCGGCCGGGTCAGCGGCCGACGCGCTCCCCTGGCGATCACGGAATGGTCAGAACCTGACCCGGCTGGATCAAATCGGGGTTGGAGATCCCGCTCGCGTCAGCGATGACCTGATACTTGTTGCCGTCGCCGTAGAACTGCTCGGCGATGGCCCACAAGGTGTCACCGGACTCTACGGTGTACGTCCGGGCGGCCGGTTCCGGCTCCGGGGCCGGTTCCGGCTCAGGCACCGGAGTCGGGTCGTCTTCGGCGGCGTTGTCGACGTGTGCTTCTTCGACGGCCGGCGCGGCGGCTTCCGGCTCGGGCGGAGGAGGAGCGTCGGTGTCGGTCTTGGTTGACCATGCGGAACCGTCGGCGGAGTAGAGCACCAGATTGCGATCGTCCTGCAGGACGAGACGAACGTTCTTCTTGCCCTTGGTGTCGGTGTGCCACACCGGCTTGTCACCGGTGTAGAGAACGAAGTTGCCGTCGCTCTGAACCTCGGCGCGGACCACGTCTTCACCGTTGGTACCCGACGACCAGATGGCGTGACCACGCGCGGCCAGGACGAGGTTTCCGTCGTCCTGCAACGTCAGGGTGTAGGCCCCGTTGCTGGAGGTGAGCGATTCGCCTTTGACAAGCTTCTGCCCCTCGGTGAGCGTGTCTCCCACAGCAATTCCCTTCTCGCGGTCACGGCTGGCGGACACCGGCCTTGCGGTCGAACTTACTGATGATGGCTAAGCCGTGGGGGCTTTCGGCTCGCTGCAATAAAAACGCAAGCTGAACAACGATTCAACGTTGAGCAGGCAACTAGCGGGACGGCGTCAGCGGAGTCGAGGCGTCGCTCTGGACGGCAGATGCAGGTCGCCAGCCAGGGGGCCCCAGTACGTAGCCGATCCGGTCGCGCAGACGCGATGCTGACCGGAAATCCCTGGCGATAGCGAGGTATTCGTGGGTTTGTAATTTCCAGACGTTGAACGTGCTCACTTGTTTGGTCAGCCCGTAATGCGGCCGGAACGTCTCCTGGCGGAAGGTTCCGAACAAGCGGTCCCAGACAATGAAAATGCCGCCGTAGTTCTTGTCCAGGTATGCCGCGTCCATGCCGTGGTGCACACGATGATGCGAAGGCGTGTTGAAAACGAATTCGAAAGGCGCCCACATCCTGCCGATCCGCTCGGTGTGCACCCAGAACTGATAAATCAGGTTGACGGAGAAACTACAGAAAACCACCCACGGTGGAATTCCCAGTAGCGGCAACGGAATCCACATAAGAATCTCGCCGCTGTTGTTCCATTTCTGGCGCAGCGCGGTGGCGAAGTTGAAGTACTGGCTGGAGTGGTGTGCCTGGTGGGTCGCCCAGATCAGCCGAATCCGGTGCGCGCTGCGGTGATACCAGTAATAGAGCAGGTCGACGCCGAGGATCGCGATCACCCAGGTGTACCAACGGGTCGCCGCCAGGTGCACCGGAGCCAGGTAGGCGTAGATCGCGGCGTATCCGAGCAGGGCGATGAACTTCCAGCCCGCGGTGGTGGCCACCGAAATCAGCCCCATCCGGATGCTGGCCCACGAGTCGGCCGTCAGGTAAGCACCCAGGCCCGGGCGATCGGTGTGGGCAGCCGCGTCTCGTTCGATGCGCTCGAGTTTGCGCGCCGCCGTCCACTCCAGAATCAGCAGCAGTAGGAAGAACGGGATCGCGAATAACACCGGGTCGCGCATCTGCTCTGGCAGAACGGACAAG
Source organism: Mycobacterium sp. (assembly GCA_032159915.1). Classification (GTDB taxonomy): domain Bacteria; phylum Actinomycetota; class Actinomycetes; order Mycobacteriales; family Mycobacteriaceae; genus Mycobacterium. The sequence goes on along the minus strand of JAVHWH010000010.1, from coordinate 1,789 downwards.
AACTCGGCGATCGCACCCACGTCACACACCCTACGACGCCCGCTGACGTGTGGACCCGAACCGGTGACTAGTCCGTCAGCGGCGCCCGAGGCATCGGCTCGTCCTCGTCGCCGGCGTACCAGTGCACCGCCTGAACACCTTCCTGCAGCGACAATTCCGCGACCAGTTGTTCGAGCCGTGCCGGCGCGTGCCCGTCGCTGAGCAGGTAGGCCGTCAGGGCGACGCTGTCATCGCCCGTCCGACCCGTGTGGATGCCGCGTAGCACCAGGCGATCTCCGCCGCCGCCAGTGCGCTGGACGATTTGAGCGCGGGCGTACTTCGCAGACTTGGGCCGACAGATCAGCTGCAGCTGATACGGCTGATCATCCTCGTCCTCTTCCACCACGCTGTCGCCGTGGTCGATGAGGTGGCCCAGCGGCCGACCCAACAGATGAATTCCGACGATGGTGCCGGTGGCGATCAGCGCGAACACCAGATGCCCGCCGGCCGCGAGTACGCCGACCGCGGCCGAACACCACAACGTCGCCGCGGTGTTGAGTCCACGCACGTTGAAGCCCTCACGCAGGATTACGCCGCCGCCGAGGAAGCCGACCCCGGAGACGACGTAGGAGGCCACCCGGGTGGGGCTGCTGTCGTTGGTGGCGACCGCATACAGCACGAACAGCGTCGAGCCGGTGGCCACCAGCGCGTTGGTGCGCAGGCCGGCCCGTCGTGCCTGCCACTGCCGCTCGATTCCGATGAGAGCGCCGCAGCCAAGGCCTACCCCAAGCCGCAGGGAGAACTCAGCGATAGTCAGCGTCTGCATGACGCGGCCCTCCTTTCCGCCGAGCCGAGGTGCCTATCAGTGTGGACGACACCCACCTGATTGGCTCTCGAGAACTCGACATACGTTGTTCCGCTTACCCGACCGCGGCCCACGACGGAACCATCGGCGGGCGGATCAGGAACCGGTTGTCCATGATTCCGCCGGATGCTCCCGCGCGGGCGCCGATGCCGGCACCTGCCGGGGCGACCCCGGGGACGCCGGCCGCGACCTCTGGCGGTGCAGCCAGCGGGGTGCCTCCCAACGCCGAAGTGGTCGGTGAACCCGCTGAGGGCGTCGCCGCCGTCCAGCTGGGCGGCACCGACAATGACCCGATGGACGCGCCCTGGCCCACGCCCGCCGACATCGACGAGCCGGCCGCGCCGAGCCCGGCGACACCCGACACTCCTTGCGTGCCCGAGCCGAGGCCGGCGGCCACACCCAACGGTGAAAGTCCGCCTACGCCCGGAGTTTCCGTGATCGCACCCGCCGCGCCCGGGCCGAGGAAACCCGCGCTTGTGGCGATCTGGGCCGCTTGCAGCGGATTGATGGCCCCGGTCGACGTCAATGTGTTCCAGACGTTGGCGTTGGGTCCCCAGGCGCTCCAGAAGCTGTCGAGTTGGGAGTTGCCCGAAGAGCCGCCGCTGAGCAGGCCCTGGAGCTCCGACAGTGCCGGCGTCGACGGCGTGGACGTCGCCGGCGTGGCCATCCCTTGCAGCGTGGTGGGTACCGCGGATGTCAACTGTGACAACGTCGCCTGCGTGCTGGTGCTGGAGGCCTGAACTGTCGTGGCGGCCTGCCCGCCAAGTGCGCCGGGAGCCGTGGTCTGCGGGGCAGTCGTGAACGACGGCACCCTGGTCGCTGCCGACGATTGTGCGGCGTAGCCGTACATCGCCGCGGCGTCCTGCGCCCACATCTGGCCGTAGAGGGCCTCGGTGGCCGCGATCGCAGGTCCGTTCTGCCCCAGCACATTCGTCGCCACCAACG
>JAVHWH010000078.1:0-13826 GCA_032159915.1 Mycobacterium sp. | reverse complement strand
GCATGCGAAAATCTGACCCGAGCAGGTGACTTTTGGCTGATATCTGTCAGCGAGCGTGGCGCATGCTGCAGAATGAGTGCGTGCACGACATTGCGACCGGTCGCGAAGCCCAGCGCCGCAAGACGCGCGCGCGTGTGCTCGATGCCGCCATCGTGGAATTCCAGCGCGCCGGCGCGCATTCGGCTGACATCAACGCGATCGTCGAGGCTGCTGGGGTCGCCCGCAGCACGTTCTACTTTCACTTTCCCACCAGAGAACATGTCCTGCTCGAGTTGATTCGCCGAGACGAGGATTACCTCGCTGAGGAGCTCAGTCAGTTCCTTGACACCCGTCGAGATCTGCCGGCGGTGCTGGACGAGATCATCAGGCTCGTCGTCGCGCTCGAGACCCGCTGGGGCGCTGCCCTGTTTCGCGACGTGATCAGCCTGTACTTCTCACCCGCGGCGCCCAAGGATGACGATTGGACCAAACACCCGACATTTGTCCTGCTTGCCGCTGAAATCGAGCGCGCCCGCATCCGCGGCGAGCTCTACGACGACGTCGACGCATTCGACAGCGCCGCCTTCTTTCTGATCGGCCTGCACGCACAGCTCATCAGCGCCAGAGAGTCGGGGTCGCGGCGAGACGAAGTGTTGAAGAAGTTCGCCAAGAGCACCCTGCGCAGCCTTCAGCGCTGAGCCGCCACGGGGTCGCCCAGCGCTCTCGGCTACCCGAAGCTGCCACTGGCGTGACGACGCTCATACACTGACCAACCGTGGGCATTATGTTGGGCTTCGCGCCGTGGATCGTCTATTGGGTCCTGGTCGGCAACGCACCGTTACTTGTCGCGGCTTCGGTCGCCTTCGCGATTTCCGTCGCCGGGTTAGCCGCCGGCTATCTCACCCGCCGGCCCCGACGCTCACTCGAAGTCGGTTCCGCCGCAACCTTTCTTGTCCTCACGCTGCTGACCGTGCTGGCAAGCCAGTCGGTGGTTCAGCGTTGGGCGCTGCCGCTCAGTTTCGCGGGAATCCTGCTGGTGACGGTGCTCGGCAGCCGATTCGCCACATCATTCGTGCACGAGTACTCCGCGGCGAATCAACCGCCGGCGGTGGTCAACAGTGACGTGTTCGGTCAGATCACCGCACGGCTGACCTGGATCTGGGTTGCGGTGTTCACCGGCATGACGGTGTCGTCGTCGATCCCACCGATCGTGAACGCCGACACTTCGATACTCGACAGCCGCTCACCCATGGCCTACCTCGGCTACTGGGTAGTGCCGTTCGCGTTACTGGGGTTGGGCGCGCTCGCCACCCGGATCGTGCCTGAGTGGATGACCGCAGCGGCGGGTGACATTGTCCGCAAGACCACGTTCGTGGCCTATCACGAAGCCACCATCGACGAGCTGTACTACCTGGCCACCGAGCACGCCAACCGGGAGGTCGGCCCAGGCGAGGAGGCGTACGCCGTCAAAGTAGGAAGCAAAGGAACGGCGCTGGTCGGCGACGACAGCCGGCACTCCTGGCCGTCGACGTACCGGGTGCGCCAATCTCGGCGCTGACTCGCGAGTCAGAAGACGCGCACCCATGCTGAACCTCAGACGCTTGATGGCAAATCCGCGAGCATTGCTCGACCCGCTGATCGTTGCGGTCTCTGCCGCCGCCGTGAGCTTGGCTGGTGCGAGCCGCCCGTCTTTCTGGTACGACGAGGCCGCCACCATTTCGGCCTCCTACAGTCGTTCGCTAGCTCAGTTGTGGCAGATGGTCGGCAACGTCGATGCCGTCGAAGGTCTGTACTACCTGCTCATGCACGGCTGGTTTACAATTTTCCCGCCCACAGAGTTCTGGTCCCGCGTGCCAAGCGGTTTGGCTATTGGGGGCGCCGCGGCGGGAGTCGTCGTACTGGGCAAGCAGTTGTCGTCCCGAACCGTCGGGCTGGCCTCCGGACTGGTGTGCGCGATCCTGCCTCGGTCGACGTGGGCTGGCATCGAAGCTCGACCGTATGCCCTGTCGATGATGGCGGCCGTGTGGCTGACGGTAGTGCTCGTTTACGCCGCACGTCGCGACAACGCTTGGGCGTGGCTGTCCTATGGGATCGTCCTCGTGGCATCGGTGCTGCTCGACTTGTATCTTCTGCTGCTACCTCTCGTCCACGTCATTTTCGTCTATGCCTTCAGGCGGACCCGAAGCGTAGTAACGCGCTTCGCGCTCACCTCGGTTTTGGCAGGTTGTGCGGTAACGCCGTTTTTGCTCGTGGCCATTGGCCAGGCCCACCAGGTCAGCTGGCTCGCGCCGATTGGGCACCGCACGATCGAAGACGTAACGATTCAACAGTATTTCGAACGAAGCCCACCGTTCACGATGGTGTCGGCGCTGATAGTAGCGGCGGCTATCGTCATGTGGCGCTTCACATCCGCGCACCTAGAGGACAGCGAGCGACAGTTGCTGGCCGTCGCGATTGGCTGGCTGGTGATACCGACCGCCCTGATCGTCACCTGGTCGGCCTTCGTTCAACCCATCTACACGCCGCGCTACCTGGCCTTCACCGCGCCCGGCATTGCGCTGGTGTTGGGCGTGTGCATCGGCACGTTGGCCGTTACACCCTGGGCAGCGGCGGCTGTCATCAGCGTCCTCGCTATCGCCGCGGCACCGAATTATGTTCTGGCGCAGCGTAGTCCCTATGCCAAGTACGGTATGGACTACAGCCAAGTCGCCGATCTGATCACGCTGAAAGCAGCACCGGGTGATTGCCTACTTGTCAACGACACGGTGACGTTTATGCCCGCTCCCATGCGCCCACTGATGGCGGCTCGCCCGGATGCCTACCGGAAGTTGAACGACCTCACCCTGTGGCAGCGGGCGACGAGTCGCGCTGACGTTTTCGACACCAATCTCATCCCGGAAGTCGTCACCAAGGCATTGGGCCGCTGCAGCATCGTGTGGATCATCACCCAAGCCGACAAAACGCGGCCCGCTCATGAATATGCTTCAATGCTTCCACCCGGCGAAAGCTTCGGAACTACACCGGCTTTCGCGGTTCCACACCAGCTTGGCTTCCGGCTAACCGAACGCTGGCAGTTCAACCTGGTTCAGGTGATCAAGGCGACGCGATAACGCTGTGCTACCAGACCCGGATGTAGTCGACGAGCATGCGGGACGGGAAAGTACCGAGGGCGGGATCACCGGCGCCAACCCCGCCGACGGCGAGCGTGAACATCGGGGACATCCAGTAGCCGGGATTGCTGAACGGCCAACGGAAGTCGTCGGGAGCACCACCATGAACGTGGATGGGCTTCGGCGGAACCTTGAAGTACTGTGCACCGTCCCGAGAGAATTTGAATCCGTCCGTGTCCCAGCGCATTTGCCACGTATGCCAGTCACCGTCAACCAAACCGGGGATTGATTTGCCTTCCCACGTTTTGCCGTTGGAGGCTGCGTGAACCGTGGTACCCGGGGCCCATTGGCCGTTGCCGTACCACTCGAAGACGTCGACCTCGCCGTCCGGCAGCGGATCCTCGTTGACGGTCCAAAACGACGGCCACATGCCGGGGTACAAGCAGTCGAGTTTGATCCGCGCCTCCCACGTGGTGTTGATCATGCCCCGCCAGTTGCCGCGCAGCTTGCCGGTGAAGTACTCACCGTTTTCCCGGCTGGCCAACAGGACCAGATTGGAGTTGCCGTCGAGGGACACGTTCTGCGCGCGGTATATCCCGTCGACCGGCGGAAAGACGTCGTCCTGCCAGGTTTGGATGGTCCATTTCGACGGGTCAGGACCTTGCCCGGCCGGTCCGTCGAACTCGTCCTGGAAGATATAGGGTCCGGCGGGGCCCGCTGTCGGCGCAGCAGGCGACGGCGCCGCATGGGTCGGGTTAGCGTGTGCTTGGGGGCCACGTACTGCAGCCGCAGCCGCAAGCATGCCCAACCCCGTCGTCAATAACGCGTTGCGTCGATTCATCTCCGGCACAGCACGACGATATAGGAGATGGCTTGGCGGCACGCGTCGGACTCGCCACAGTTTGATCCGCACCGCTGGAACTAAACCCCGATCTTGTGGTACTCCACCGAGCCTGACCAGTCCAATTCGTCGGCTATCCGCTCGTCGCAACCCGAAACCTGCCGCTTGGGGTGAGCTCACAGTCGCTTTCGGGGGACACCATCCCGCCCCGGCCCGAGGCCGGTCTACCGAGGTTGGCAGACTGTGCTTATGGCACAGATAACTATTCGCGGGAACCCGATCAACACCGTCGGCGATCTGCCGGCCGTCGGAGCTCCGGCGCCTGCGTTCAACCTGACCGGTTCGGATCTGAGCGCGGTGAACAGCGAGCAGTTTCAGGGTAAGCCCGTGCTGCTGAACATTTTTCCGTCAGTGGACACTCCGGTCTGTGCCACCAGCGTTCGCACCTTCAACGAGCGCGCCGCCAAAGGCGGTGTCACGGTGGTGAACGTGTCCAACGACCTGCCGTTCGCGCAGGCGCGCTTCTGCGGTGCCGAGGGCATCGAGAACGTGCAGAGCGCATCGGCGTTCCGTGACAGCTTCGGCCAGGATTACGGCATCACCATCGCCGACGGCCCGTTCGCCGGCCTACTGGCCCGCGCCGTGGTGGTGATCGGGGCCGACGGCACGGTCGCGTACGAGGAGTTGGTACCCGAGATCGCCCAGGAGCCGAACTACGACGCAGCGCTGGCGGCGCTCGAGTCCACCGGCTAGCCCCGCGCGACGGTGACTTCGTCGCCGGTCAACGCCACCAGTAGCACCCCAACGGCATAGGTCGTGGCGGTCAGCCACGGGTAATGCGCATCGGGCGCGAAGCCTCCGGCCGCCAGCAGCGCCAGCGCGTACGCCGCCATCGAGGCCCCGACCAGCAGCACCGCTTCGGCCCAACCGAATTTCAGCACATCGAGGCTTGGCAGCGGCGCGGCGAACAGGCGCCGGCCCCACCACAGAAGTGTCAGTTCGACGGCTGCTACCACGCTGAGCACGGCAACCCACTCCAGGCGGGCAAGCCACCACTGCCCGCTTCCCTCGGCCGGCTGGGGCAACCATCCGGCGGGGTAGCCGACGACTGCGACGAACACCACCGGAACCATGTGCCACAGATACAGTGCCATCACGTTGGCATTCGCTCGTGACAGCGCTCGCCGCACCACCGCCGAGCGCAGCGCGCAGTTGAGCACCGGCGCGAACGCGATCACCAGACCGGCCTGAGCGCAGCCGAACGCGGCCATCGCGGCCGAAGGTGGGTCGGTATTCTGCACCGCTTGGCCGGGCACGCCGATCATGCTGACGGGGTAGTGACCGAGCCGCAGCAGCAGCCACAGCGCGCATCCCGAGCCGACCGCAAGTGTCAACGGTCGCGACCTCGCCAACAGCCCGTTCTGCCAGGCAATTCCGAGTTGATAGAGCAACGCCCAGCAGAACAGATAGTTCAGCCAGCCCACCTGCGTCAGGTGACCGGTCAGCGAGGCAAGGTCGACAAACACGACGCCCACCGCAAGCGCCGCGGGAGCCGCAAGCCCCCAACGGCGATGCGCGGCAATCGCTACCGGAGTCAGCACGACCAACACGAGATAGACGGCGAGAAACCACAGATGCATCGCCACGGCCCAGCCGGCGTATTCCAGGGTCGAGCCCGATACTCCTGAGTTCGCGAACGCCAAAACAATCGCCGAGACCACCGCAAGGTAGACCGTTGAGGGCCCCAGGACCCGGGCGAGACGGCGCCGCAACCAGCTCTGGCGTGACATCGCGCCGTTGGCCCGCCGATGTCCGGACGAGACAGCAGCCGCATAACCGGCCACCAGGAAGAAAGTCGGCACAGCTTGGAAGATCCACGTGAGCCACTGCGTCCATGGCTGATCCAGCAGCGGGTTCTGCCGACCGAACGACCCGTCGCGGTAGGTCACCGATCCGGCCAGCCAATGGCCCACCACGATCAGGACCACCCCGAATACCCGGTAGAAATCCACGGCCTGGTTGCGCGACGGACCCTCGGACATACCCAAAACTATCCGTGCAGTGAGCAGCTAAGTGTGACCTGTGAGGTTTATGTGTCAATCCTCGACAAGGCCGACCTCCTATTCCTTCCGCTAAACTGAAGTTCTCGACGCCGAGGTTCGGCGGTTCGTAATCCGGAAGGTGTTCCACATATGGTCACGCGTTCAATGAGCAAGCTGGCTGCTGCAGCCGGGGGTTTGGCGTTGGCGGCGCTCGCTGGCGCCGGGATCGCGTCCGCGGACGGGCTGTCGCCGGCGGCGATCAACACGACCTGCAGCTACGATCAGGTGGTCAGGGCCCTCGATGCGAATTCGCCGGGGTCGGGGACGAAGCTCACCAACTCAGGAATGGCAAGTGGCTTCCTGCGCAACTACTTGGCTTCTGGCCCGGACCAGCGCGTCCAGATGGCCAACGACGCGCAAGCGCAGTTCCCCGGGCAGGCGAACAAGTACCTGCCGATGATCAACCAGGTCGCCAACACCTGTAACAACTTCTGACGCTGTGCGGTGACGCGGTGAATCTGCAACCTGCAGGTTCACCGCGTCGCTTGCGTCTTACCAGACCCTGATCCAGTCGACCAGCATCTGCGATGGATACGTGCCCGGCCCCGGATCACCGCCGCCCGAACCGGCGACCGCGAGGTTGAACACCGGATAGACGGTGTAGCCGGGCCCGTTGAACGGCCAATCCGGCAGCGAATCCGCGGAAACGGCGAAGTACGGTTGCGCACCGTCGACATAGTCTTTCCAGAATCGGATGCCGCTTGCATCCCACTGGCACCGCCACGTGTGCCACGCGCTGTCGACGGCGACGTTCTGGGTCTTCCACTCGCCGCCGTTAGATTTGGCGTGCACGGTGGTCGCCGATGGCCAGCTGCCGTTGCCGTACCACTCGACAATGTCGATTTCGCCCTGGTCGTCGTTGCCCAGCCAATAGGCGGGCCAGTTGCCGGCGGTCAGACAGTCGAACTTGATCCGCGCTTCCCAGGTATGTCCGACCCCGCCCCGCCAGAGGCTTTGAACCTTGCCGCTGAAGAAGGTGGGGCCATCTTTGGCGGCCTTCAGAACCAAGTTGGATTTGCCGTCGACGAACACATTGCGCCGGTCGTCGCGGTACTGGCCGATGTTCTCGGGCAGCTCCCAGCGAGTCGGGTCTTTGATGGTCTCGCGCGCCTTCGCCACCATCCACTTCGACGCATCAGGCGCTGAGCCGGACGGGCCGTCGAAGTCGTCGGAGAAGATGTAGCCACCCGGGGGCGCGGCCGGCGGCCGCGGGCGAGCGTGGGCCGTTGGGACGGGAACGACGGCAGCCAGCACGCCGGCTCCGGTCATCAGCAGCAGGGCGCGACGATCCATTTCTGGCATAGGAACAGCACGATAGCAGCCGTTCTCCGCAACCCGCGACCTTGCTGCTCAGCCCTATCAGAGGTGTTTCAGCAGGCGTTCGGAGAATGCGTCGGGGTGCTCACGATGCATGAAGTGGCCGCCATCAACCTCTTCTACGATGTAGTCACCGGTGAACATGCGGGCAGCGTGCCGGTAGTCCGCGGGTTCGGCAACGGGATCACCGATTCCGGCGAACACGACCGTCGGCACCGAGATTCGCTTCTTCAACGAGCCGCTGGGAATGGGCGAGAGGGTGCGGTAATAACCGAACGCCGCGTCCAAGCTCGCGCGGTCGGCAAAACTCGCCCGCACCGCGTCGAACTCGTTGGGGGGCGGAGTCCAGTTCGGCGACCATCGCCGGTAGATCGCGGGCAGTGCCGCGAAGTCGTTGCGCGCGAAGCGTTTCGATGCTCCGGGTAACTTGTATGCCGCAAAGTGACGGACACCCCACAGCTTTTTCAGCGACGGTTTTAGCGCGCCCGGGTGCGGGATCGCCAGAACGAACAGCTTCGTCACTCGTTGAGGAGCCAATGCCGCTGCGCCGTAAGCGGCCGACGCCCCCCAGTCGTGGCCCATGACGACGGCCTCGCTAGCGCCCAGCGCCTCGATCAACGCAAGCGCATCGCGGGCCAATGTCTCGTGGTCTGCATCATGTGCCGGAATTGCGGTGGGTCGGTATCCGCGCATGAATGGGCTCACCGCCCGGTATCCCTTGGCCGCGATGCGGGACCGGAGGTAGTCCCAGGTGTGCGCGGTGTCGGGGAAGCCGTGCAGCATCAGCACCAATGGCCCCGAGCCTTCCTCCAGGTAGGCGAAGCGCAGCCCGTTCGCGTCGACGTAGTGGATCACATCGTCCATAGCTAGCCTTTCCGGTAGACGAGCCAGCGCAACTCGATCGGGGAGTCTTCGCGTTCGACGTCGAACACGTCGAGGCCGTTGGCCCATCCGTCGAACCAACTCGTCGGAGGCCAGGCGCCGTCGGGCAGATGAGCTTTCTCGTAGTCGTAGGCCGAATCGTCACCGACCAGTTCGAAGGGCAGATTTCTTGCCGCAGTGCATAACTCGTCCCGCGTGAAGATCATCGTGTTGCACTGCTGGCCGAGTTGGCGCGCTGCCTCGTCGGGGGCGTACCCCTGGCGCGCCAGGAAGGCATTGAACACCAGTTGACCTCCCGGTGCCAGGCAGTCGGCGGAGAGTTCGAATATTCCGCGCAGCTCCTCCGTCGCCCGGAAGTCGGGGACAACCTCGGCAAGAACTATCAACTGATAGTCGCGGCGAACCCCGTCCATGGTCTCGAAGACGTCGCCGTTCATGACTCGCACCGGCAGGGATTCCCGCTCGGCCTCGGCCCGAATGATCTCGGCGAACTTCGCGCTCATCTCGACCGCATCCACCGGGTGGCCACGTCGCGCCAGAGCCAGTGCATTGCGACCGGTGCCTGCGCCGATGTCGAGCACCGGATGGTTAACGGCGTCGGCCATCTCGGTGGCCAGTGCCCAGACCCGGGCATCCGGCTCGGTACCGAACAGCGGCCCCTCGCGGCTACTGACCCACCCGTCGTAGGCGCCACCCAGCGTGATGGATTCCGTTGTGACGCGGTAGTTCATCCCGATGCCGAACGGGGCATGAAACGAGATCACGATGTTGGAGCGCGACGACGCCGAGTACGCGTTGTGCAGCTCGTCGGTCAGCACCGACTCGAGCTGAGCGGATTGCTCGGCGGTGTACTGCACGCCCGAGGCGGCGAAGACGTTGTGGCACATCTTGACGTACTCGTCGATCAGGCTGGGCACCGCGGGCACCGTGATCTGTGCCGTCATCACCGCGCGGCGATGCAACCGCCGGACTATCGCCTCGCGCAACATGGACGGGGTCGCGGGGTGGGCGACCGGATCATCCATCAGACTCTTGTACACGACCCAACCCGCTTCCACCAGCGGTCGAGTGCTATAACGCAACGTATGCCAGACGCCGGCCACGTGATCACCCACGTTTCAGACACGGCCAGGTGGACTGCGCTATACCGGGCAACCGAATCAGCGCGGGCTGACGCGTTGTTCCGCGATCCACTCGCCGAGCGCCTTGCGGGGGAGCAGGGACGTGCGATCGTGGCCAAGACGCCGATGACCAGCCGCAACGGCTGGTGGCTGGTCGCTCGAACCAAAATCATCGACGACGCCATCGCCCGGGCGATCGCCGACGGGTGCGACCGGGTGCTGAATCTGGCGGCCGGCTTGGACACCAGACCGTACCGCTTGAACCTTCCGTCTGAGTTGAGCTGGATCGAGGCAGACCTTGCACCGTTGCTCGCGGAGAAGGCGGACTTGCTTGCCGATCAGACACCGCGGTGCCGGCTGACCCGGTCGGCGGTCGACCTTGCCGATCCGGCGGCTCGCGCCGCGTTCTTCGACGAGGCTCTCGATGGTGCCACCAAAGCGCTGGTGCTGACCGAGGGTCTGCTGATGTATCTCAACGACTCAGATGTGCAAGCACTTTCAGAGTCGATCAACCGGCCCGAGGTGGCCTGGTGGATGTTCGACTTCGGCGGCCCCGGCCTGAAGAGGCTGATGAACAAGAAGATGGCGGGCCTGCTGCAGAACGCGCCGTTCGTTTTTGCGCCGGAGAACGGGTTGGCCTATTTCGAGGATATGGGGTGGCGGGTGCTTGATTCCGAACATCTGATGACCGCCGCGAAGCGGTTCCGTAGGCTACCAATGTTCATGTGGCCGGCGACGTGGGGACCGCAGCCGAATCCACGTCACCCCGGCCGACGACCCTGGAGTGCGACTGCGCTCCTCACCCGCTGAGGTAGAAGAATGCCCGAATCATCCCGGCACACGGTTTCGCGACGCCAGTTCGCAAAGTACGGTTCGGCCGCGGCGCTGCTGGGCCTTACGCCGTTGAGCGCTGCCCTCGACGGACGCATTGCGTCGGCGGACAATCCCAGATTGATCGATTTCGCCGAGCGCCGGATCGCACCCAGCGAAATCGCCTCAGCCGGCTATATCGGGGTAGTGAACTACGTGTCCGAGGCGCGGCCCGGTGCACACTTCGAGGCCAAACCCCTCACGCGGGAGTACGCGGATGCGTTGCGGGCGGCAGGTTTACACATCGTCAGCAACTTCCAGTACGGGAAGCCCAACGGAACCGCGCCGTCAGACTTCACCCGTGGGTTCGACGGCGGCGTGGCCGATGCGCATACCGCGCTGCGGTTGCACAACGCGGCCGGCGGCGGCAACTCCGCGCCGATCTTCTTCAGTGTGGACGACGACATCAACGCCGACACCTGGCACACCCTGGCCGTCAACTGGTTTCGCGGTATCAACTCGGTGTTGGGCGTGCAGCGAACCGGGATCTACGGGCATGCGCAGGCTTGCCGCTGGGCGATCAACGACGCGGTGATCGGGCATTCCAGCACCGCGGGGCATCTGTGGGCGTGGCAGACCCGATCGTGGTCGAACGGCCAGCGCGAACCGGCTGCGGTCCTGTACCAAGAGGTAGTGGACAACCCGGCGAATCCCAGCCCATTGCTGGGCGGAATCCACGTCGACATCGACGAAGTGCTGGCCACAGATTACGGGCAGTGGGATCTCGATCGCTGATCTACACCGCGTGCGTGGCAGTCTCGATGAGATCGGCAGCGCACGAGGCGCTTTCCTGCGGCGACATCATCTGTGCGGCGATGTTTCGAGCCCGGTCCCGGTATTCCGGTGTCAGAATCGACGTCAAGTCGGCAACCAGCGAGTCCGCGGTCGCGTCGGAAAAGCGCTGTGCCTTACCGATTTTGAGCTGCTGAACCCCGGCCCCCCACACCGGCTGGTCGAGCCAGAGCCACAGAATCAGCGAAGGAACTCCGGCGCGCATGGCCGCGGCGGTGGTCCCGGCACCTCCGTGGTGGACAGCGGCCCGGCACGCGGGCAAAATCGCCGCGTGGTTCACTGCGCTGACGATCTTCACGTGGTCGAAATGGTCGTATTCGGACAGGTCGTTGGGTCCCGAGCAGACCAGCAGGCGCGCGTTCAACTTCGCGGACACCGCAATCAACATTCCGACCATGTCGGCAGGAGGGGGCATCGGCGTGCTGCCCAAGCCGAAGTAGATGGGCGCGGTTCCGGCGCCCATCCAGGACAGGACATCGTCGTCGGCATCCGTCGGTGATTGCAGCGTGAGCGCACCGGCGAACGGCTTGCCCGGCTCCGCCCATTGAGCAGGCGTTCCGGGGAGACAACGTTCATCGTAGGCCTGGATCTCCAGCCGGGGCGCTGTCGGCTCGTCTGCCTCCGGCAGGCCCAGCGACCGGCGCAGAGGTTGCTCGCAGGGCTTGGAAAGCTGCGAATGCAGTACTCCGGTGGGCTGAAGCCGCGACGGGAAGAAATGCAGCGCAATCAGCGGAATATCTTGGTATTCGGCAACATTGGCGACGAGCCGCTGCTCGTTCATTCCCGACACGAGCAGGTCGGCATTCTTGGCGAGTGAGGCCAACGTCGTGCCCTTGTCCAACCAGACTTGGCTGACCCGTTCCACGACCTCAGGCAGGGCCGCGAATGGATTTCCCAGATGGCTGCCGAAGAAGCTCGCTGCGGTGTCCAGTTGCGCGTGCGAGTCGGGCCCGTAGGCGACCGCAGCCAAACCCACCGACTCGACGAATGCGAGCAGGTTCGGCGGCACCGCAATGCTCACCTGATGCCCTCGCCGCTGCAACTCTCGGGCGACGACGGCGCACGGCTCGACGTCGCCTCGACTTCCGTATGCGGCCAGCACTACTTTCATCGCAGCCGCCTCGGCGGAAAATCAAGCGCATCCTGCGAGGTCGGCGCAGGCACACCCAGCGCTAACACGGCGACGTCATCTTCCAGACCCGAACCGAAGCCGTCCAGTAGCGATTGAATCGCCGCGACGATCGCCGACGCGGTGGCCGGCGCGTGCTCGGCGGCAAAGTCCAACAGTGCGCCATCGTAGTCGTAGCGTTCTGTGCCAGAACCGATCCGCGCCTCGGTCAACCCGTCCGTATACAGAACCAATGTGTCGCCTGGATCCAGTCGAATCTGCGCAGCCACGAATGTCGGTTCCATGGGTATCCCGACGGGATTGCCACCAACGGTGTCGGCGTAGCGCGCGTCGCCGTTTGCGCTGAGTAGAAGCGGAGGAAGGTGCCCGCCGCTGGCAAGTTGGACCTCGAATGCTTCGTCTCGCGGCGTGAGAATTCCGAAGACGACGGTGGCGAATTGATTGACGGTGTCGCGGAATTCCTGGCTCAGCACGGTATGCAAGTTCTGCAGTACCACGACTGGGTCGGCGTCGAAGGCTGCTGCGGCTCGCAGCGTGTAGCGGGTCAGTGAGGTCACCGCCGCAGCGCCTGCACCTTTGCCGCTCACGTCACCGATGAAGAAGGCCCACTTGTCCTGTGCCAGCGGGAACAAGTCGTAGAAATCGCCTCCGACGTCGTCGGCGGAAGCGGCGTGGTAATGGGCAGACGCATCCAAGCCCTCGGGAGGTGAGAGCAAGGGCGGCAACAACGAACGCTGCAGAGTCCGCGCGAACAGCTGGACCCGCGCCCGTTCCCGTTCGACCCGCTGCCGCTCGTCGAGGAGTTCTCGCTCGTAGGAGCGTCGAATGCCTGCGTCGTGGAACGTGATGCGCAACAGGATGGGCCGGCCGTCAGTATCACTTTTGATGTTGGCGGTGACGAACACCGGAAGTCGGCTACCGTCTGCGGCCACCAGATCGACGGCAACGCCGGCAAGCTCGCCCCGCACCTGCAACAGCGGTGCGAAGTGGGTTTCGTAGTGCATGAGGCTGCCTACGGCCAACAGATCCGTGAAAGGCATTCCTGTCAATGCGTTTCGCTCGTAGCCGAGCCAGGACAGAAGCGTGCCGTTCACGTTGATGATGCTTCGGTCAGGCGCTGCCACCAGGTAGCCGCACGGCGCATTCTCGTAGAGGTCAGCGGCGCTTTCGTTATCGACCGGCTCAGGTGTCACGTCGCGCCCGCGAATGCAGCGATGGCCTGCGCGGTGGTGTCCGGAGCGCTGAGCTGGGGGCAATGGCCGACGGCATCGAGGGTGACCAACTCGCTGCCATCGATTCGCTGCTGGACGTAAGCGCCGACCTCGCGTGGCGCCAAGGTGTCCTGTGCGCATTCGATGACCAGCGTGGGCAACGAGACTCGGGCAAGGTCGTCACGATTGTCGGACAAAAAAGTGGTGCGCGCGAAGACCCGGGCGCACGCCGGGTCGGTGCGACAAAAGCTGTCGGTGAGCTCCTCATTGAGTTCCGGCCGATCCGGTGTTCCCATGATCACCGGCGCCATCGATCGCGACCACCCAAGGTAATTGCTCTCGAGCGAGTCCAGAAGTTCATCGATGTCAGTGCGGGAGAAGCCGCCGCGGTAATCGCCCTGGTCGAGATAACACGGTGAGGGAGTGAGCAGCACAAGCCTGGCGAAGCGGCTCGGATCGGTGGAGACGGCCA
>JAVHWH010000064.1:0-3032 GCA_032159915.1 Mycobacterium sp. | reverse complement strand
CCGGCTGGTTGAGCAGATAGCGGCAAACCTCGCCGATGTAGACGAAGGCGGTGGCGTCGTACCGAGTCACGTCGTCCCAGAACCTCGACGCTGAAAACGACCGGCCCAAAGCAAGAGTGGCCCCTGCACCGATCACTCCCGACACCGCCACAGTCAGCGCGGTGTTGTGGTACAGCGGCAAGCAGCAATACACGGTGTCGCTGCTCCTCAACCGCATGCCTATAGCGCCGGACCCACCCATCGCGCGTAGCCAACGGTAGTGCGTCATGACACTGGCCTTCGGGGCGCCGGTTGTGCCGGAAGTGAACATGTAGAACGCGGGCTCCTCGGCCCGCACCGACGACGTCACCGCCGGGTTCTCGGTGGGCGCGTCGGCGGAGAGGCGATCCAACTCGTCGATGGTCACGGTGTCGGCGACTTCGGCCTCTGATTCGTCGACCGCGGAAAGCAGGTCCTGCTCGCCGACGATCACCCGGGCATGCAACAGCCCGACGCTGTGTGCCAGCACGTCGCTGCGCTGCTTTTCGTTCAGCATTCCGGCGATCGCGCCGAGTTTGACCACCGCGAGCATCACTAGCAGTGTTCGCGCCGAATTGCCCATGATGACGCCCACGACGTCACCGCGACCGACGCCCCGTCCGGCCAGCGTGGCCGCGTAGCGGTTGACGGTTTCGTTGGCCTCGCGGTAGGTCAGCCCTTCGTCGTCGAAACGAATGAAGACGTGGTCCGGGCAACGCATCGCACGGTCTTGGAAGGCCCGGCCGATCGACCTCTTTGCTGACCCGCGGACGAGAAAAGCCCTAACCGTGCCCCGCGCGACGACGGGCGCGTCCAGCACCAAGGCAGGCAGGCGCGCGGCGATGTCTGTCAGCCCGACGGTGTCACCGGCCACTGGCGGACTCAGTCCGAGTGCTTGGCGCGCCGGCGCCACCACACCTGCGTCGCCCGCTCCACCGGAGCCCGCAGCACGACGGTGGCGACTTCGGCCGGCCACAACCACCAGGGGGCGATCGTGCGGGTTCGATCGGTGATCGCCCTCGCAACGGTCTCCGCCGCCTGCTCGGCAGATAGGCCGGGCGCGTTGCGCAGGCTCTTGGTCGGCTCCATCATCCGCGTGTTGACGAGGCCGAAGTAGATCGATGTGACGTCCACTCCGTCGGCGTGCAGCTCGGGGGCAACGCTGCGCAGCCACCTGTCGAAGGCTCCCTTCGACGCCTGGTAGGCACCCCACCGCGGGCCCGGCGGGGTGCGGACGCCGACGCTCGACACGTTCACAATGAGCCCGCTGCCGCGCCGCCGCATCTCCGGAAGCAGTTCCAGCAGCAGTCGAATAGGGCCAAGGTAGTTGATGCCGATCGTGCGGTCGAAGTCCTGCGGTCGGTCGTACTGTTCGTGCAGCGACCGGCGGATCGACTTGCCCGCGTTGTTGACGACGATGTCCGGCGCGCCATGCTCGGCGCAGATGCGTTTCGCCAATTCGACGACAGCGGCCTCGTCGCTGATGTCGGCGGGGTAGCCCACCGCTTGCCCGCCGTCGGCGGCGATTGACGCTGCGAGTTCGTCGAGTTCGTCCGCCGACCGGGCCGCGAGCAGCACGGTCGCTCCCGCCGAGGCGAGTTTGCGCGCGGTGGCTGCGCCGATGCCGAACGAGGCGCCGGTGACCAGCACGGTCGCGCCCGACACCGCCTCGTGCAATCGGTCGGGGTCGCACGCTCGCGGATGGTTCACGACCATCCCGAGCACCCTTCCGGCTGAACTCACGACCTGGGACTTCCCCTGATCCCACCTGATCAATCCTGCGCGTCAACCGTGACCCAGCGGCGGGATCAAGCCGGCGAGGTTCAGGGATGATGGTGTGGTGAACGAGCCGACCCCTAACGACACCCCGTGGGGCTTCCGGCCGGGTTCGCGCTTCGGGCACTACCGGCTGGGGCGGCTGCTGGGCAGGGGCGGATTCGGCGAGGTCTACGAGGCCGAAGACATGGTGATGGACCGTGTGGTGGCGGTGAAACTTCTGGCGGCTCCGTACTCGCAAAATCAGGTGTTCCGGCAGCGGTTATACCGGGAGGCGCGTGCCGCCGGGCGGCTGCGGGAGCCGCACGTGGTGCCGGTTCACCAGTGCGGGGAGATCGACGGTGCGCTCTACATTGACATGCGGCTTATCGACGGCACCAATCTGCAACAGGTCTTGGCCAACGAGGGCTCGCTGAATCCGACGCGGGCCGTGGCAATCGTGCGCCAGATCGCAGCTGCGCTCGATGCCGCTCATAGCGCTCAGATTGTCCATCGCGATGTCAAACCGGCCAATATCTTGCTCACCGCAGACGATTTCGCTTACCTGGTGGACTTCGGGCTCGCTAACGCGGCCACCGACGCAAACCTGACCAGCTCGGGCGCCACGGTAGGGACGTTTGCCTACATGGCCCCCGAGCGATTGAGTAACGCCGAGACGACCCACCGCGCCGACATCTATGCGTTGGCCTGTGTCTTGTATGAATGCCTGACCGGCTACCCGCCGTACGGCGCAACGGGTCTGCCGGCGCTGATCACCGCGCACCTGAGCGCGCCGATCCCGCGCCCCAGCCAGCGGCGCCGAGAGATCCCCGCCGACTTCGACCAAGTCATCGCGCGCGGAATGGCGAAGAACCCGAATGATCGATACAGCAGCGCTGGAGAATTCGCAAGAGCGGCCCAACGCGCGCTGACCGCACCGGACCACCGTCCCCCCGACGCCATTCGCTCCAGCGCTCAGCATCCCATCGACCTGCGTAGGCCAGAGGGCCAAAAGTCAAGGCGCACAGCGCAGATCACGTCTCAGTTGCCGATGGCGCCGCCGTCGGAACAATCCCCCTGGGCAGTCGATGTCACCGACGTGGGTGGCCCAAGGTCGCGCTGGCTGTTTCTGGGCGCGATAGTCGTGGTGCTGTTGCTTGCGGCCGGTGTCCTTGTCATGCGGCCATGGCAACAGCAAGACCGCTCAGCGAGCGGCAACACGAGTACACCGGCACCGACGTCGGTCGCGCCGTCGATCA
>JAVHWH010000328.1:0-6354 GCA_032159915.1 Mycobacterium sp. | reverse complement strand
CACCGCAACCGAAGTGCAGCTTGTCGGCGTCGGTCCGGCCGCCGCGGCCCCAGTCCGGCGAGTGGTGAACTTCGCAGCGATAGCCCGGTACCAGACAGTTGGGGCGCGTGCAGCCACGATCTCGCGCGTAGCAGATCAGCCGTTGGTCGGCGGTGGCAATACGTTTTTGCCGACCTAGATACAGCGGTCGTCTGAGGTGATCGTCGAAGACCGCCAAGTAGTGGATTGCGTTGGCGGCCATGCGGATAAGGTCGCGCATCGGCAACCGGGAGCCACCGCCGGTGTGCGCGGGCGCCGGCATCGGGATCGAGGGGTCGGCAACGGCGTGGGCGGCCCGATCGAGTTCGGCCAACGTGGTGGTGACGACCACGGTGACCGGGTGGCCGCGGTGCGTACCCAGCCCGCCAGAGCCGCTCGCGGTTTGCAAGCCCAGCTTCAACGCGTCGTGGCAGCGCTGGGCGGGCGTGCGGCCATCCCGCGAATCCGAGTCGCCGACGGGCTGGTGCCGGCCCGGCCGCACCACAGCCTCGATGGCCTCGAAGTAGGCGCGGGCCTCAGGATCGAGCAAACCGGACAGCCGCGACATCCCATCGGGGCCCTGCGAGCCGAGGTGTAAGCCCCGGCGACGGGCGCGATCCTCGTCGCTGAAATGGCCGTCGGGATTGAGGTAGTCGGCGATGCGTTGACCCAATTTCTTGACGATCCCGGCGTCGACTTGCGATGCGTGCTCAACCAGAGTGCGCTCGGCGGCCGCGGCGTCAGTCGGCGAAACGGAGCCAGGAAGCACGTCGATCGCCTGGCACACCGAGCGGATGTGGTCATCGCCAATGGCGCCGGCTTCGACGGCGGCGGCCAATTCCGGCAGTTCCGGCGTCAGCGTGGGGCCGGTCAGCGACCGGCGCGGCCAAATCCGCGCTGCGAGCCGGAACCGACGGGTGATGTCATTGGGCGTGATACGCAGCCGTGACCACAGCTGCGATCGCATGTGCGCGATGGACCCGGTTTCATCGGGCGGGTCGGCGATCTCGGCGAAAATGCGGTACATCAGGCCGCGGTTAGTGCGCTCCTGTGTTTCGAGGCGTTCGGCGACGTCGACGCGAAACATGTTGCCTACCACATCCGACGGCGTATCGCGCAGCTGATCGTGGGCGGCGTCGATCGCGTCGAGAGCGGTGCTGATCCGTTCCCGTGCCTCGTCGGCGCTGATCGTTGAGCCCATATCTCGAGGTTATGAATCGACCCGACACAATCACCAACACGGAGCCACACAAAGCGTCGCCTGTGGAGCAATTGCTGACTGTGGATAACTAGGTGCGTTCCGCCAGCATCTTCAGATTGAGTAGTTGGCGCCGCGCCATCACCAAGTCGCCGATCGACAAGAAGGGCGCCAGCCAACGACTCGTGGCTGTGACGATCTTCATGAGCAATCGGGTCGAGGACCCCTGGGACACCAGGACGTAGGAAATGCAGGCGCCCATGATCTCGCCGGTGAGATGCTTGGTCGGCTCAACGGCGAGGATGCGGCCGAACGGCCGGCCGGCGGCGGTGGAGAACGACTCGCCGACCACGGGATCGGGTAGGCCCATCAGTCGCTGCGGTGAGCGACGGCCGAGGTTGTCGATCAAGTCATAGGAATATGGGGCCAGTCTGATCTGAACGACCCAGGGCCACAACATCTCTGGTGTGGTGTGCACCGTCACTGCGCGCCAGGCCTGCAAAGTCGGCCTGGCAACGAATTCATCGCACGGATAGCTGCGGGCGACTTCGTCGTCCGACACGTTCCAGCGATCACCGATCATCGACCTTCACGCTAGCCCACGCGTGTCGAATCACACGCTGGCGCGACCGACGGCAAGGACCGCCTCGACGATCGCGTCGGCCAAAGCGTCGATGTCGCCGGCGGACAGCCCCGAAATGGTGATCCGCATTCCCGGCGGGCTGCCGATCCGGAACCGCGTGCCCGGTGCCGCGGCCCAGCCTGCGCTCAAAAGCCTTGTGATGCAGACGGTCTCATCAAGAACCGGGATCCAGATGTTGAGTCCGGACTTCCCGTGCGATATCACGCCGCGGTCGGCAAGCGCCGCGCGGAGCAGTTCACGATTGCGGGTGTAGGCAACTTCGGCGTCGTGGACCAGCTGGGTGGCGGCCTCGTCGCGCCATAGGTTGACCGCGAGGTCTTGCAAGAGATGGCTGATCCAACCCGGGCCCAACCGCAGCCGCCCCTGCACCCGTTCCACCGTGCGTTGGTCGCCGGCCAGCAACGCCAACCGCAGATCGGGACCGTAAGCCTTGGCGGCCGAGCGCACAAACGCCCAGTGCCGGGTGCAGCCGGCCAAGCTGTGCAGCGGTGCGCCGGCGATACCAGCGCAATGGTCGTCTTCGATGAGCAACACGCCGTCATGCTCGGCGAGCAGCGCTCGCAGCTCCAGGGCGCGCTCAGCCGACACGGCGGCACCGGTCGGGTTCTGCGCGCGGGTGGTCAGCACAAGTGCACGCACGCCGCGGTGCAGGGCCCGGGCGACGTCGGCGGTCAATGGCCCGTCGTCGTCGACACGCATTGGCTCCGCCGAAACACCCAGCGCGCCAAGCAGATCCAAGAGATTCGCCCAGCCGGGGTCTTCAACCGCCACCCGGTCACCGGAGCGAAGATGAGCGGCGATGACGCGTTCGATGCCGTCGAGGGCACCCGCGGTCACCGTGATGTGCCCGGCCGGAACGCCGTCGCCAGTCAGCGATGTTCGGGCGAACTCGGCCACCTCAGCCGAAACCGTTGGGTCCCCGTACAACACCGGCGAGCCTAATCGGGTGCTGATCCCACCGATGGGCAGCAGGGCGGGATCCGGGTTGCCGGTGGAGAGGTCACGCGCACCCGGCGGGACGGTGATTCCGCGCACCGAGCGCGGAGTGGTCGCCGGACGATTACGCACCCGGGTGCCGCGCCGGCCCGCGGTCTCGACGGCCCCGCGCTGGCGCAGCAGGCGGTAGGCGGCGGCCACCGTGTTCGCATTGACGCCGAGCTGACCGGCCAACTCGCGGATCGGAGGCAACTCGGTGCCGGGCGCAAGTTTCCCGCCGGAGATGGCCGCTTCGACGTCGGACGCAATTGCCTCGGCACCCGTTCCCCGTATCCTGTATTGTGCTGGCACATAAGAAACTATGTACTAGTGCAAACGAGAAGGCAACCATGACTGCCAATCAGGTCTACCCGGCGACCGAGCGCACGGTGCCCACCCGCTACCGCGAGCGGGCCCGCTACGACCGCACCACGGTCCACGGCATCCTCGACGAGGCACTGTTCTGTCATGTCGGCGTCGTGGGTGAAGCCGGGCCGGTGGTATTGCCAACCATGCACGTACGGCTGGGTGAGACGCTTTACCTGCACGGATCGACCGGAAGCGGCCCGATGCTCGCGGTCGCCGGCACACCCGACGGCTTGCCGGTTTGTGTCACGGTGACGCTGGTCGACGGCCTCGTTCTAGCCCGCTCGGGGATGCACCACTCGCTGGAATTCCGGTCGGTCGTCGCCTTCGGCAACGCTCGACTGGTGCGCGACGACGCCGAGAAGCGGCGCGCATTGGCAGCGCTGCTCGACCACGTCGCGTCCGGTCGATCGACCGACACCAGGCCTCCCAGCGCCCGTGAACTCGCGGCGACCGCAGTGATCGCCCTCGACCTCGTCGAGGTCTCGGCCAAGGTGCGCACCGGCGGGCCCCTCGACGACCCGGAAGACACCGTGTTGCCACACTGGGCCGGAATCTTGCCGCTGAGCCTGCAACCCGGAGCGCCGATTCCTGCCGACGACCTCGACCCGGCGATACCGCTGCCCGCCTACCTCGCGAACTACCGCCGGGGCTGAATGCTTGGATCGAGTGATGTCCGACGACACCGACGTCGCGAAGGTGGTGACCGCCAGCCGGGAGATCGCCGCCGGCGCGGACGAGATCTTCGAGCTGATCGCCGACCCCGCGCAACAGCCGCGCTGGGACGGCAATGACAATCTCGCCAAAGCTGAGATTGGCCAACGAGTTCGGCGGATAGGTGACATCTTCACGATGACGCTGCTCAACAACGCTGTTCGGGAGAATCATGTGGTCGAGTTCGAGGAAGGCCGCCGGATCGCCTGGACTCCGGCCGGGGTCGGCGAGCAGCCACCCGGGCATCTGTGGCGTTGGGAGCTCGAGCCCCTGGGTGAGAGCCGCACCCGGGTCACGCACACCTACGACTGGACCCGATTGACCGATCAGCACCGACTCGCTCGTGCCCGCCAAACGGCGAGCGAGAAGTTGCGGGCTTCGCTGGATCGGCTGGCGCAGCTCGCCGAGCGCCACTGAACTGCCCCGATCGCTGGCCGCGCACCGCGGGTCCGTGCCACGATGGGCACTTGTCGAGTGGTGTGCCGAACTTTGATAAGGCGACTGGCCGCGTGGTCGCCGTGATCGTGCTGTTGATTGCCATTGCCGCGTCGCTGCGCGGCTATCTCCCCGGTGTTTCCCATGCCGACCGGCCACCCCCGCGAAGCGGTGCGTCGCTGTTCTACGTTGCGGCCCTGCTCGGTGTGTCGCTGGTGATCGTGGCGGTGGCCATGATCGTGCGGCTGCGCGACCCCCGCCGGGTCGCGAGCACCGCCAGTCCGCTGCCGCCGAGATTTTCCGAAGGCAGCGGGCGGCCGGCCTGGCGGGTGATGGTGATCGGCGCAGCAGTGCTGGTGGGTTGGCTGGTCTTGGCCTGGCTGCTGTCGCGGTTCATCGGCTCGCATCGGGTCGATCAGCCACAGTCGGTGCCCCCGGCCACGGCGTCCCCGCCGAAGGGCAATGCCGCGCAGCGACCGGGACCACAGGACAACGGCGCGGAACGGGATGTGCTGCGCTACCTGATCGCCACCACGGTGGCGCTGCTGCTGATGACGGTCGTGGGAGCGGTCGCTGCCCGTCGGCGCCGGGTCGCCGGTCCGACCGCAACTGCGGGCCAACCCCCCGGCGAACCGGCCTCGGTGGCCGCCGCGGCCAGCTCACTGGTGCGGGCAGCCGAGAGCGGGTTGGCCGAGGTAGAAGATCCCGATCGCGAACCACGGCAGGCGATCATCGCGTGCTACGCCGCTATGGAACTCGAGCTGCGACGTCACCCCGGAGCGATACCGCAGGATTTCGACACTCCGAGCGAAGTTTTGGCCCGAGCCGTCGAACACCACACGTTGCAGGCCGACAATGCGACCGAGCTGGTCAATCTGTTCGAAGAAGCCCGGTTCAGCCCCCATGTCATGACCGAGACGCATCGAGGCCGTGCGATGGACGTCTTGGGGTTGGTGCTTGCCGACATGCGACGGTCGGCATGAAAAGACTTGTGTCACTTGGCGTTGCGGTTGTATTGAGCGCGGAGGTGACCGCGCTGTCGCTGCACGATCGTCATTTTGTGCTCTGGGCTGCCGGTGCTGCAGTGCTTTTCGCGTTGGTCAACGTGCGGCGAGTCTTGGGCCGCGACATCCAACCGCCGCCGCCGGAGATCCCGAATGCCCTCGAGGAGACGCTGCGCAGCTGGTTGTCCCGAACCCAGACGCTGATTCGCCGGTCTGAATCGACGCGAGCCGACTGGGACCGGCATCTGCGCCCGATGCTGGCCCGAAGATTCGCGATCGCCACCGGCCAGAAGCAAGCAAAGGATCCGGCTGCGTTCGACGCAACCGGGCGAACACTTTTCGGCTCGGAGCTGTGGGCGTGGGTAGACCCCAACAACGTCTCGCGCACCGGCGTGAGCGAACCCGGCCCGGGGCGGGGGAGACTGGAAGAAATCCTGGAACGGCTTGAGCAGGTATGACAGGGGGTACGCGTCGGATATGAGCTCCGAGACCGTGGTGGCGACCGCCACTCGCGCGATGGCGGTGCTCGATGAGATCGAGCGCGTCGTGGTGGGAAAGCGCGCGGCGCTCACATTGATCCTCACGACGGTGCTCGCGCGAGGCCACGTGCTGATCGAAGATCTGCCCGGCCTCGGCAAGACGCTGATCGCCCGGTCTTTCGCCGCGGCGCTCGGGCTGGATTTCACCCGTGTGCAGTTCACCCCCGACCTGCTGCCGGCCGACCTGCTCGGCTCGACGGTCTACGACATGCAGTCAGGCCACTTCGAATTCCGTCCGGGCCCGATCTTCACCAACTTGTTGTTGGCCGACGAGATCAACCGCACACCACCCAAGACGCAGGCGGCCCTGTTGGAGGCGATGGCCGAGGGCCAGGTCAGCATCGACGGCATCACGCATCCGTTGCCGAAACCTTTCATCGTGCTGGCCACCGACAACCCGATCGAGTACGAGGGCACCTATCCACTGCCCGAGGCGCAGCTGGACCGGTTCGCGCTACGGCT
>JAVHWH010000304.1:0-6064 GCA_032159915.1 Mycobacterium sp. | reverse complement strand
GGTAGTCGTACCGCCGGCCGCTGATCCGGTGTCGCTGCAGAGCGCGGCCGAGTTCAGCGCTCGCGGTGGCCTACACGCCGCCGTTGCTGCCCATGGCGCCGAGGAGCTTGGTCGGGCGGGGATCGGCATAGGGGAGTCAGGCGTCAGCTACGCCAGCGGTGACGCCGGAGGGTCCGTGTTGTACCGCTTTCCGACCGGCTGACGATGACTGCGCCGATTTGGTTCGCCGCACCGCCCGAGGTGCATTCGACATTGCTGAGCAGCGGCGCCGGACCGGGGCCGCTCCTGCAAGCGGCTGGAGCGTGGAACTCGCTGAGCGCCAAATACACCACTGTGGCAGACGAACTCACTGATCTGCTGGCGCAGGTGCAGGCCGGTGCGTGGGCAGGCCCGAGCGCGGAATCCTTCGTGGCGGCGAACGCGCCATTCCTGGCCTGGCTGAACCTGGCCAGCGCGAACAGCGCCGCGGCGGCCACCCAACATGAGACCCTGGCCGCCGCACACGCTGCCGCACTGGCGGCCATGCCCACGCTGCCCGAACTAGCCGCCAACCACGTTGTGCACGGCGCATTGGTGGCGACCAATTTCTTCGGTATCAACACCATCCCGATCGCCGTGAACGAAGCGGACTATGCCCGCATGTGGATCCAGGCCGCCACCACCATGGGGACCTATCAAGCGGTGGCCGGCTCGGCTGTCGCCGCGACACCGATCACCGAGCCGGCGCCCCCAATTCTCAAGGGGGACAACCACACCGCAGCGCCACCGGCCGACTCGACCACCGAGACTCCGCTGGACCAGCTGATTGTGCAGTTCCTGCAGGCCCGGGGTATCACGTGGGATCCGGCTGAAGGCACCATCAACGGGTTGCCCTACTCGTCGTACACCAACCCGCTGACAACGTTGTACTGGGTCAAGAACACCGTCACACTCGTCCAGGACCTCGAAAATTTCGCGCAGCTGCTGGCAACCAACCCGGAGGCAGCGCTGGCCAGCCTGACGCCGGCCAACATCATCGCGTTCCTTGTCGCGCATCCGGTGGTTGCCGCCGCGATCGCGGCCAGCTCGGCGACTGCTGTGCTTCCTGCCGCTGCGGCCGCAGCCGTGGCATCGGTAGCGGCCGTCGCGGGGCTGATCGATCCGTCACTCTTCCAGCCGTTCGTGCCGCCGCTGCCTCCGATCGCTGCGCTGCCCCTTGCCGCGGTGGCCACCTCGGCGCCGATGGCAGTGGCGACCGCCGCACCTACGGCGCCCGCTACCGCTCCGGCAACCGCCCCGTCAGCCAGTCCAGCCACCGGCACGGCTCCAGCGGCGCCGAGCCCCCCGCCCACCGGTGTGCACGGACTGGCGTTCCCGTATCTGATTGCGGCCGGCGGTGGTCCATCGATCGGGTTCGACTCCGGTGTCAAAGCCGGCGTCGCTTCCAGCGCGCGCCTGAGAGCACCGGCCGAGTCGGCCGCGGTTGCCGCGGCGGCGGCCACCCGGCGCCGCGCGCGCAAGCGCCGAACGCAGCAGGCGCACAAGCACGATTATGCCGACGCGACAATCGATTACGAACTCGACCCGGATGGGGACGTGACACCTGCCGACGAGCCGGTCACGTCGACGGCCGCATCGGGCAGCGGTGCGGGGCTGCTCGGCTTCGCCGGCACGGTAACCGACGCCGGCGAGCAAGCGACAGGATTGGCCACGCTGCCGCACGACGATTTCGGCAGTGGACCGAGAATGCCGATGCTGCCGCACACCTGGACGGCGGAAGAAGGCCGGGACCGACCGTAACGGTTCATCGCGATGTCGGCCGGGAGTTCAACCAGCGGTGTAGCGTGCATCCGAGATCCCGGGGGTCCACTACGAGAGTTAGGCCAGCGATGGCTACCGAGTTCAACGGCAAGATCGAATTGGATATTCGTGATTCGGAACCGGATTGGGGCCCATTCGCTGCACCGAGCGCGCCCGAGGGCGCGCCCAACGTGCTCTATCTGGTGTGGGACGACACCGGTATCGCCACCTGGGACTGTTTCGGTGGTCTGGTGCAGATGCCGGCGATGTCACGCATCGCCGAACGGGGTGTGCGGCTGTCGCAGTTTCACACCACCGCACTGTGTTCACCGACCCGCGCGTCGTTGCTGACCGGTCGCAACGCGACCACGGTGGGCATGGCCATGATCGAGGAGTTCACCGAAGGGTTTCCGAACTCGAGCGGTCGCATCCCGTTCGAAACGGCGTTGTTGCCAGAGGTCTTGGCCGAACAGGGCTACAACACCTACTGCGTCGGCAAGTGGCACTTGACCCCGCTGGAAGAGTCGAATCTGGCGGCGAGCAAACGACACTGGCCGACATCGCGCGGGTTCGAACGCTTCTACGGCTTCATGGGCGGGGAGACCGACCAGTGGTATCCGGACCTGGTGTACGACAACCATCAGGTGAGTCCGCCGGCCACTCCGGAAGACGGCTACCACCTGTCCAAAGACCTCGCGGACAAGACAATCGAATTCATCCGCGATGCCAAGGTGATCGCGCCGGACAAGCCGTGGTTCAGCTACGTGTGTCCGGGCGCCGGACACGCCCCACACCATGTCTTCAAGGAATGGGCGGACCGCTACGCCGGAACGTTCGACATGGGCTACGAACGCTATCGCGAGATCGTGCTGGACCGGCAGAAGTCGATGGGCATCGTGCCGCAGGACACCGAACTGTCGCCGGTCAACCCCTACCTCGACGTCACAGGACCGGATGGCCAGCCGTGGCCGCTGCAGGACACCGTGCGGCCATGGGACTCGCTGAACGACGAAGAGAAGACACTGTTCAGCCGAATGGCGGAAGTATTCGCCGGTTTCTTGAGCTACACCGACGCCCAGATCGGCCGAATCCTGGACTATCTGGAGGAATCCGGGCAACTCGACAACACCATCATCGTGGTGATCGCCGACAACGGCGCCAGCGGTGAGGGCGGGCCGAACGGATCGGTGAACGAAGGCAAGTTCTTCAACGGCTACATCGACACCGTCGAGGAAAGCATGAAGGTCTTCGACCTCCTCGGCGGTCCGCAGACCTACAACCACTACCCAATCGGGTGGGCGATGGCCTTCAACACGCCCTACAAGCTCTACAAAAGGTATGCCTCCCACGAGGGCGGGATCGCCGACAGCGCAATCATCTCGTGGCCCAACGGAATCGCCGCCCACGGCGAGGTCCGCGACCACTATGTGAACGTCTCCGACATCACCCCGACCGTCTACGATCTGCTCAACATCGAGCCGCCGCAGACCGTGAAAGGGATCGCGCAGAAGCCACTCGACGGGGTGAGTTTCAAAGCGGCCCTTGATGACCCGTCCGCAGACACCGGGAAGCAGACGCAGTTCTACACGATGCTGGGCACTCGCGGAATCTGGCACAACGGCTGGTTCGCCAACACCGTGCACGCCGCGACACCTGCGGGCTGGGGGCACTTCGACGCCGACCGTTGGGAGCTATTTCACATCGAGGCCGACCGCAGCCAGTGTCACGACCTGGCGGGTGAGCATCCTGACAAGCTGGAAGAGCTCAAGGCGCTGTGGTTTTCCGAGGCCGCCAAGTACAACGGGCTGCCGCTGTCGGACCTCAACATCCTTGAAACGCTGATGCGCTCGCGACCACTGCTCTCCGGCGACCGAAGCAGCTACACCTACTACCCCGACTGCGCTGACGTCGGGATAGGCGCCGGCGCTGAACTGCGCGGCCGCTCTTTTGCCGTGCTCGCCGACGTCACCATCGACACTGCCGGCGCCGAAGGTGTGCTGTTCAAGCAGGGCGGCGCGCACGGCGGTCACGTGCTGTTCATCCAGGACGGGCGACTGCACTACGTCTACAACTTCCTGGGCGAGCGTCAGCAGGAGGTGGCTTCGTCGCAGGCGGTGCCGCTGGGTCGGCACGTGTTCGGCGTTCGCTACGACCGCACGGGAACGGTGCAGAACAGCCATACACCGCTCGGCGAGATCGCATTGTTCATCGACGACGCGACGGTCGGCGCGCTGGCCGATGTGCAGGCGCATCCGGGGACCTTCGGTTTGGCCGGTGCCGGTATCACCGTCGGGCGCAACGGCGGTTCGGCGGTCTCCAGCCGTTACAAAGCGCCGTTCGCGTTCACCGGCGGCACTATCGCGCAGGTGACCGTCGACCTCTCTGGTCGGCCATATCAAGACGTGGAAAAGGAATTGGCGCTTGCCTTTTCGCGTGACTGACAGGCCGTCGACAGTCTGGGCCGCGCTGAGTGTGGCCGGCCTGCTGGCGGTCGCTGCGCTGTCGGGGTGCGCCAGGAGCGTCGACGGGGTCGCCGCCTGGACCGGGGGATCCAGTGCGCCCAGCGCCGCGTCCCGTCCGCCCAGCAAGCACAACGGTGCGCCGGCTCCCGGGATTGAGACGACGGTGCCGGATTCCATTCCACCCAATGCGTTTCTCTGTTTCCCGGCGGCACCGGCCGAAGGCGGAATCGGCACGGTGGCTCAGGTGCACGACGCGGCTGCACCGAGGATCACGATCACCCTTCCCGACGGGTGGACCAGCGAGCCGGGGGATCGCGATGTGGCGTTGTCGCTCAGCGGGCCCGACGGTATGAGTGGCACGGTGACCATCGCAGCGACGACACTTGATCCCGCCGGAGCTTTTTCTGATTACGCCGCCAACTTGGCGCAATCGAAGTCCGAGTTTCAAGTCGACACCGTGGGTGCCAAATTCTGCGGATACAGCAGTCAAAAACTCGTCGGGACGTTCGCGGGGCCTTCGGGCACCGTCGAGTTCGCCGACCGGCTCACCCACATCTGGACCAACACCGCCCAGTACCTGGTCGTCGTAGGCATGCAAGGGCCCGCAGAAGCCCCAGGGTTCGCCTTGGCGAAAACCGCGCTGATGCAGGACTTCGCCGTCGTCATACCCTGAACTCATGCCAACCGAGCTTGTCGACCTGCCGCCCGGGTTGTTCCGGATGGGTTCGACCAGTTTCTATCCCGAGGAAGCGCCGATCCATACGGTGAGCGTCGACGGTTTCGCCGTCGAGCGCCATCCGGTGACCAATGCCCAGTTCGCTGAATTCGTCGCAGCGACAAGCTATGTCACGGTCGCGGAGCAGCCCATCGATCCGGCGCTCTACCCGGGCGCCGATCCCGCCGCGCTGCAACCCGGCGCCATGGTGTTTCGCGCGACGCCCGGTCCGGTCGACTTGCGGGACTGGCGGCAATGGTGGGTCTGGGTGCCGGGTGCGTGCTGGCGCCATCCCTTCGGGCCGGACAGCGATATCGGCGATCGGGCGGATCACCCGGTGGTGCAGGTGGCTTATCCCGATGCCGCCGCCTACGCGCTCTGGGCCGGCCGGCGGCTGCCGACCGAAGCCGAATGGGAGTATGCCGCGCGAGGCGGGTCCGCCACGACGACCTACCCGTGGGGCGAGAAGGAGAAGCCGGATGGCAGGCCGATGGCCAACACCTGGCAGGGCAGCTTTCCCTACCGCAACGACGGCTGGCCCGGCACCTCGCCGGTGGCGACGTTCCCGCCCAACGGGTTCGGCCTCTTCGACATGATCGGCAACGTCTGGGAATGGACGGCCACCGAGTTCTCCGCCCACCACCGGCTCGATCAGCCGCCGAAGAGTTGTTGTACGCCAATGGGACCCGCTGATCCGACCATTGCGCAGACGCTCAAGGGTGGCTCACATCTGTGCGCCCCCGAGTACTGCCACCGCTACCGGCCGGCGGCACGCTCGCCGCAGTCGCAGGACACCGCGACCACCCACATCGGGTTCCGATGCGTGAGCGACCTGCCCGCCGGCTCAGCCGACGGCGTCGGCGGCGGCTGACACCCTCGCCTGGAAGTCGGGCGGCAGCGGGATGTAGCCATTCTTGTCCAGGTCGATCTAACCGGGGCCCAACGTCGCCTGCAGGGCGGCTTTGACCGCCAGACCTGTCCGCGGGTCAGGGTATTTCGAGCAGACGATCTCGTAGGTCGCCATCACGATCGGATAGACGTCGTCCTGGCTGGGGTTGTAGAACGACGAGAGATCGAGCACCAAGTTGTTGCCCTTGCCGACGATCTT
>JAVHWH010000281.1:0-5451 GCA_032159915.1 Mycobacterium sp. | reverse complement strand
GCGGTCGCGAACCAATTCGGGGTCAAGCGTGGACTTTTGGGCAAGCTGCTTCCGGTCAAGCGGACGACCTTCGTGATCGACACCGATCGCAAGGTGCTCGACGTGATCTCCAGCGAGTTGAGCATGGATTCCCACGCGGACAAGGCGTTGCAGACGCTGCGTGCGCGTAGCTAGTCGCAGTTACAATCGCACCGGCGATGACGCGAGCAGCTCCATCATCGCCGTGGCCGTGATGGGCGGACTGTAGAGGATGCCTTGCGCGACTTCGCATCCCCCGTCGCGCAGCCACTCCGCGGTGCGTGCGTCCTCGACCCCTTCGGCGACCGTGGTCACATTCAAGGCATGCGATAGGTCGATGACGGCTCGCACGATGGCTTTGGCGCGGGGGTCGGTCAACACATGTCCGATCAAGTCGTGGTCGACCTTCACTTCGTCGATCGGCAGCTTGCGCAAATACGTCAACGCCGAATAGCCAGAACCGAAGTCGTCCAGTGCGACGTGAATGTTGCGTTCTCGCAACGCTTTCAAGACATCTCGCGTTCGTTCGATGTTGCCCAGCAGCATATCCTCGGTGATTTCCACGATCAGCGAGTCACCCGGTAATTCGTGTCGTTCCAGGGCATCGAAGATGTGTCCGGGCAGCGTGATGTCGCCGACCAGCGGCGGGAACAGGTTGACGGCGACTGGCACATCGATGCCGCGGCGTAGCCATTGGGCCGCATCGCTGAGTGCTTGGTCCAGCACCAAATCGGTGAAGGTGCGCATCAGACCGTGCTGCCGCACCAGCGGGAGGAACTGCTGCGGC
Source organism: Mycobacterium sp. (assembly GCA_032159915.1). Classification (GTDB taxonomy): domain Bacteria; phylum Actinomycetota; class Actinomycetes; order Mycobacteriales; family Mycobacteriaceae; genus Mycobacterium. The sequence continues at coordinate 4,646 of JAVHWH010000281.1, read as the reverse complement.
TGAACGAGGCCGAATACCGGGTGCGGCCAACGAATCAGCGCTTCGGCCCCGACCACTTTTGTGGTGCGCAGGTCAACCTTCGGCTGGTAGAGGACGGTCAGCGCTCGGTGGCTGATGGCCTGTCGGAGGTCGCTGAGCAGCCGCAGTTCCACCAACCCACCACGAGACGGCTGGAGATCGGTCATCGGGAAACCGGGACTGTGTTCGAAATGCAGATGCATGTCGGCATTGAAGGTCTGCAGCCCGCCACCGTGCCGTTTCGCCGAGTACATCGCCAGATCGGCATATTTCAGCAAGTCTGCAGCCCGTAGTCCAGGTTCGTCGATGCCGGCCACTGCCAGCCCCGCGCTGGGGCGCATGAAGATGACTTCACCGTCGGTGACAAACGGCCGCTCGAACGCCTCCATGATTTGGTAGACGATGAGATGGGCGTTCTCCCCGGCGTCTTCGATGAGCACGCCGAATTCGTCACCACCAAGTCGGGCGACGGTGTCACCGGTTCGCACACAGCTCAGCAGTCGTTGTCCGGCCTGTGCGAGCAGCGCATCACCGGCGGGATGGCCGAGGGTGTCGTTGATGAGTTTGAAGTCGTCGAGGTCCAGGGAGAGCACCGATACCGAACGTCGGTCGCGGTGATAGAGCTGGACCGCGTGATCGAGCCGGTCATGGAAGAGGACCCGGTTGGCCAAGTTGGTCAGGGGGTCGCGCAGCGCACGGTCGGAGGCGTTGTAGAGCAGGCGCCGGTTCTCCGAGATGACAATGAACTGTCGGGCCAGCACCGCGATGATCAGCCAAGGCGTCGCGGCCAGCGCGGGATCGGAACCTATGTTCCCGCGGAGCTCGGAAAGTTCGAGGCCACCAGCGATAGCCAGTGAAATGTAGGGCAGCCACACCGAGATTGGAGCACTTGACACCGGCGGTTCGGGTGGTGTCTCGGGCGCATCGACCGGACAGTTGAGTGCCGCAATGCCCAGAAGCAATAATCCTGCCGGCCATTCCAGAGTCCAAGCGCTGTCGGCCAGGTAGCTGTGCCGGACGAGCGAAAACACGTAGGCACCGCCGGCGGCGGCAATTAAAGTCAGGGCCGTCGTCAGCGCAATCATCGTCTTACGCCAATCAGCGTTCGCGCGCGCAAGCCCCAGCACTGCCACCGTGACGGTAACCACTCCGGCGATCGGACAGGCAATGGACAAATATTCGTCCAGACGGCTCACGCCGGTCGCGGAGTAGACACCGCGCAGCAGCGTCACCCAGGCCACCACGAACAACGACGCGCCGACGATCGCGCCATCCAGCAGCATCCGGAAACGGACGACGCCCGGATAACCGGACGGAAATATGAGTAGTGCAATGCAGGCGACCAGCGGAAAGATAAAGAAGGCGACCATTGCCGTCGGCGGGTAAAGGGGAAGGACACTGCCCCGCAACTGGTCGTACAGCACCGCGATCGAGCCGAACTCCAGCGCGGCCAGACCGACGGTCATAATCAGCCACGCCAGCCGTTGCCTACCGCGCCCTCGCCGCGCAGCTACCGCGGCGCTGCCAGCCGCGAATGCCGGAAACCCTATCGTTCCGGCGACGCGCAGAGCGCTCATCACCGACGGGCCGCCCCATCCTGCCACGAGCCAGACAGCAAAGACCAAGAACGCGGCGACAGGAAGCGTCGCGACGTGAATGGGTCGCCGAAGCGCCGTCGATCGTTGTGCCACTGCACCCATGGCCTATTTCTCAGCTTTCACGATGCGGGCACCGACGCCGCATCGAGACGCTAGCAACAGTGCCGGCCGCTTGCCGCGACATTAACGCAGATCATTATGTGTGAGCGGTGCCGTCGCTGAATTGAGATGCCGGTATCTCGGCCGATTCGCCCGACGCGTCGGACGCACCTCTGGTGTCGAACGCAGACCCGCTCTCGCTGTACGGCAGTCTCATCTGGCGTGGGAATTCGACGTCGCCTTGGGCACGCGAAGGGCCGTCCACCACGGCGGCCTGGTGCGCTCAGCAAACATACTTAAGATATTGAATGATTAAGCCTGGGTCGCCTCGACTCCCGTCAGCCGTCGTCAGGTTTCAACAGCACGTCAGCGTCAAAGCAGCTGTGGTCGCCGGTGTGGCAGGCACCGCCGACTTGGTCGACCACCAACAGCACGGCGTCACCGTCGCAGTCCAGTCGCACCGAGTGCACGCGCTGGGTGTGGCCGGACGTGGCGCCTTTGACCCACTGCTCGCCACGGGACCGGGAAAAGTAGGTGCCCTCGCGGGTTTCCAGCGTGCGCGCCAGTGCCTCGTCGTCCATCCAGGCGACCATCAATACTTCGCCACTGCCCCGCTCCTGCACGATCGCGGTGAACAATCCGTCGGCGTTGCGTTTGAGGCGTGCAGCGATCCCGGCATCGAGGGTCATCGCACCGTGATCCCTTCTGCCGCCATGGCTTCCTTGACCTGCCCGATAGTCAACTGCCGGAAGTGAAAGACGCTGGCGGCCAGAACCGCGTCGGCGCCAGCGATGACCGCCGGCGCGAAATGGCCAACCGCTCCGGCGCCGCCACTGGCGATCACCGGCACCGTCACCGCAGCTCGAACCGCCCGCAGCATCGCCAGATCGAACCCCGCTCTGGTGCCGTCGGCATCCATCGAATTGAGCAGGATCTCTCCAACGCCCAAGTCGGCGCCGCGGACTGCCCACTCGACGGCATCGATGCCGGTACCACGCCGCCCGCCATGGGTGGTGACCTCCCATCCCGATGCGGTCGGGTCCGAGCCCCCCGGCACGGTGCGGGCATCGACCGACAAGACGATGCACTGCGAACCGAACTGGGCGGCCATCTCGGCCAGCAGCTCGGGACGGGCGATGGCGGCGGTGTTGATCGACACCTTGTCGGCGCCCGCACGTAACAACACGTCGACGTCGGCGACCGTTCGCACGCCCCCGCCGACGGTGAGCGGGATGAACACCTGCTCGGCCGTCCGACGGACCACCTCGAGCATGGTGGTGCGACCCGACGACGACGCGGTGACATCGAGGAAGGTCAACTCGTCCGCGCCCTCGGCGTCGTACGCGGCGGCCAACTCCACCGGATCACCTGCGTCACGCAGGTTTTCGAAGTTGACGCCCTTGACCACCCGGCCGTCGTCGACGTCCAGGCAGGGGATGACGCGTACCGCCAGGCCGGTGCCGGCCAGCGACTCAGTAGTCATCGGGCGGTCCAACGCTGTGCAGCATGTCGAGCAGCTGGCCGTGCACACCGGGTGCCGCGGCCAACGCGGAACGGGACTTTGGTGTCCATTGTTCGCCGTTGAGACTGGTGACCACACCGCCGGCGGCCCGCACCAGCGCCACTCCGGCCGCGTGGTCCCATACGTGGTCGCCGAAACTGATCGAGCCGCCGAGAACTCCGTCGGCGACATAGGCGAGGTCGATGCCGGTGGCACCGTGCATCCGCATCCGCGACGAGACCCGGCTGAGCTCTTCAAGCACCGCCACCCGATACCGTCCCGGAAATCGGCCACGCGAATCCGCATTGAACGTTCCGACCCCAATGATCGACGCGGTGAGGTCGGTGGGTCGCAGCGGCGGTTGTGGGACACCGTTTTTCATCACCGGACCGCCCGCAACTGCGGCGTAGCGCTCGTTCATGAACGGCAACCAGGTCAGTCCTGCGACCGGCTCACCGTCGTGCAGCAGGCCGAGCAGAATGGCGGCCATCGGCGATCCGGCCGCGTAGTTGAATGTGCCGTCCACGGGATCGAGCACCCATACCCATTCCGAGTCGAGGTCGGCACCACCGAACTCCTCACCGTGCACCGGAATTCCGGTCGCCGACGTCAGCGCCTCGACCACCTGTCGCTCGATCGCCAAATCGACCTTGGTGGCGAAATCGTCGCCGCGTTTGCTGACTGCGGAATCCGCTCGATGCCCGGCGACGAACGGCTTCGCCGACACGTCGAGGATCGCCGCCGCCTCGGCCACCAGCGCATCGAGATCCATTGCGGTCCTAGCCTGCCACCGCGGCCAACGCCTGCGGCAAGGTGAATCGGCCGGCATAGAGTGCCTTGCCGACGATCGCGCCTTCGACTCCGCTGTCGGTCAGCGTCGCAATCGCACGCAGGTCGTCGAGGCTAGACACTCCGCCGGAGGCGACCACTGGGATCTCGGTGCGATCGGCGACCGCACGCAGCAAGTCGAGGTTGGGTCCGGTCAAGGTGCCGTCCTTGGTGACATCGGTGACGACGAAGCGCGAACACCCTTCGCTGTCAAGACGGTCGAGCACCGGCCACAGATCGCCGCCGTCGGTCTCCCACCCGCGACCCCGCAGCCGGTGGTCACCGTCGACGATCTGGACGTCCAGACCGACCGCGACCTTGTCGCCGTGCTCGGCGATCGCCCTGGCGCACCACTGCGGGTTCTCCAGGGCGGCCGTCCCGAGATTGACTCGCGCGCAGCCGGTGGCCAGTGCGGCCGAGAGCGAATCGTCATCGCGGATACCGCCGGAAAGTTCCACCAACACGTCGAGCTTGCCGACGACCTCGGCCAGCAGTTCACGATTGGAGCCCCGGCCGAACGCCGCGTCCAGATCGACCAGATGCACCCACTCGGCGCCGTCGCGTTGCCAGCCCAGCGCAGCGTCCAGCGCTGAGCCGTACTC
>JAVHWH010000236.1:0-9218 GCA_032159915.1 Mycobacterium sp. | reverse complement strand
GAGAACTCGGGATGCTTTTTGATGAAGGCAGCAACCATCGGACAGGTGGCGACCACCCGTTTCCCGTCGGCGCGAGTGGCCTGCAACGCTTCGTCGATAAGAATGGTGGCCAGGCCGCGTCCCTCGAAGCGGTCGTCGACCTCGGTGTGATAGAAAACCCGCTGGTCGTCGCGGTCGGCGACGGTGGCCAGGCCGACGTTTTCGCCGTCGACGGCGATGGTGTACTTGCCGTCCCCCGCGCTCACGGTGGTTTCGGCTCCGGTCTTGTCGGTAGTCATGTTCGGCACTCCTCCACGCCGGTAGTCATGTTCGGCACTCCTCCATGCCCGTGCGGCTCATTTCCGCGGTGGCCTGATGACCTGCATGGCCAGGCGCATCAGCGGCTCCGGGACTCTGTCTTTCGCGTTGAGCGCTGCGTCGGCAACGCGTCCCCGCAGTGGTGTGCCGCGGCCGAACGCCCGGTTCAGCGGGCCCCCGGACGGCTCTAGGTCGACGTGCAGCGGCGGCGCCCCTTCGTTGTGCCCCAGTGCGGTGGAGATGACGATCCGCTGGATCTCGCTGGTGCCCTCGAAGATGGTGTACAGCTTGGCATCTCGGTACCACTTCTCCACCGGGTGGTCGTTGATGTAGCCCCAGCCGCCCAGTGTCTGGATGGCGCGTTCAGTAGCCCGCACCGCGACCTCGCTGGCCGCCATCTTCGACATCGAGCCTTCGCCACGCAAGAACGGAATCCCCTGGGCGGCCATCCAGGACGCCCGCCAGGTCAGCAGCCGCGCCGCATCGATCTGGGTGGCGATCTCGGCCAGCGGAAAAGCGATGCCCTGGTTGTCCATGATCGGCCCACCGAACGCCTCACGCTTGGTGGCGTAGGTGGTCGCGTATTCCAGGGCGGCCCGCGCGATGCCGATGGCCTGCGCCGCGACCATCGGCCGAGTCTGCTCGAAGGTACCCAATGTGGCAGAGCCGGAACGCGCTCCGCCGGCCACCACCTCACGCGCCTTGGCCAGCTTGTGCTCGAGCTTCTCCTCACCGCCCAACAGGTTGCCGCCCGGAATGCGGACGCCGTTGAATTTCAGTTCGGCAGTATGCGAGGCACGGCAGCCCAGCTTGTCGAGCTTGCGCACCAGCTCCAAGCCCGGTGTGCCGCCCGGGACGACGAACAACGCCTGGCCGCGGTGGCCGAGCTCTTGGTCGACGACCGCATTCACGACATGGACGTCGGCGATTCCACCGTTGCCGATCCACATCTTGTGCCCGTCCAGGATCCAGTCGCCGCCGTCGCGGCGAGCCGTGGTTCGCAGATTGCGAACGTCGCTGCCGCCCTCCGGCTCCGAGATCGCCAGCGCCGCGAGTTTGAGATCACCGGGCGTGCCGAAACATTGCGGCGCCCACTCCAACATTTGCTCGGGAGACGCGGCCTGCCCGATCGCCGACAGCGCCAGCGCCGGCATGACGATGGCCAAACCGATTCCGGCACAACCCCAGAACAGCTCTTCCATGAACATCGGCAGCGATAACCCGCTCGGGTCGCCGATGAGGTCGCGGTAGAACAGCGGACTGTAGAAACCACGTTGGGCGGCCTCTTCGAGGACCGGCCACGGAAACTCTTGCTTCTGGTCGTACTCCAATGCAACAGGCCGGATGACGTTCTCGGCGAACCCGTGAGCCCGCCGGGCCAGGTCGTGCTGCGCGGCAGTCGGCGTCAGGTCGAACGTCATTTGCGAGACAGTCCTCCGGGGTCGATTGACCCTCTATTACCCTCTGCCGGCGGATTCAACCCGCCGCGTAGTTGTCACTTCATGCGGCCGAGCGTGGCCCGACCTGGCAAGCTGGCAGGTGAAACACCGTGGCAGTGACCGGCGCGGCGTCGTTCTCACGACGCGTCAGCAGCGCGGAATTCTCGGCGAGCTGACGGGAGCTGATCTCCCCCGCGGCGATCCGACGCAACGTGGCGTGCGCCTCGGCCAGTTGTTCGCGCTTGCGGTACTGCCCGCCGGGCAGCTTCACGCCCGCCCACATGGTCCTGGTCGGTCCGCCCGGTACCGGCAAGACGACGACCGCCGAAGCGCTCGGAAAAATCTATGCCGGGCTGGGCATCGTGCGGCACCCCGAGATCATCGAAGTCAAACGCGCCGATTTCTGCGGCGAGCACATCGGAGCCTCCGGCCCGAAAACCAATGAGCTGATCGCCCGTTCGCTGGGCCGCATCCTGTTCATGGACGAGTTTTACAGCCTGGTGGAACGTCACCACGACGGGCGGCCCGACATGATCGGCATGGAGGCGGTCAACCAGCTGCTGGTGGCACTGGAGGTGCACCGGTTCGACTTCTGCTTCATCGGCGCCGGATACGAGAAGGAAGTCGACGAGTTCCTCACCGTCAACCCGGGTTTGGCGGGCCGCTTCAACCGAAAGCTGCGGTTCGCCTCCTATGCGCCCGACGAGCTGGTGGAGATCGCGGTCCGCTACGGCGAGCCGCGGGCGACGGTCATCGAGCCGGCAGCCCGCGAGGCGCTGAACATGGCCTGCAAGACGCTGCGTGCCTATCTGGCGCCGGACGGCCTACACGGCATCGACGTGATGCAGAACGGTCGATTCGCCCGCAACGTCGTCGAGCGCGCCGAGCGACTGCGCGACTCCCGGGTGGCCGCACAGCATCGCAGTGACAGGGGATCGGTGACCATCGAAGACCTCGAGACGTTGCGCACCCAGGACATCATCGCGGCCGTCACCGATGCCTGCGCGGAAAAGCATGTGCCGCTGCAGCTTTGATCAGATCGGGTCGAACCGGAAAACCGCGATGCGGCCCGCCAGCGCCTCGAACTCGTCGGGCGTCCCGTCGACCACCATGCCGGAACTCTTCGCGAACTTGACCCCGACCGGCACCTCGGTCGGGTAAACCCGAAGTATCGGGCGTGCCTGTGCCGCAGTGAGTTCCACGATCTTCACCGCCCGTGACCGTCGGCCCCTGCTCAGGGTGCCGGTGGCGGCGGCCCGGGCGTTGGCGGCCCAGTCCGCCCCGGGATACCCGGCGACAACGTAGAGGCCACCGTCGTATTGGAATGGTGTCATCGGCGTGCTGCGCGGCTTACCCGACGTGCGACCGGGCACTGTCAGCACCATGGCCGGCCCGGTCGGTATGCCGAGCTTCTGCACCGCCATCATCAGCTTGTTCATCGGTTTGAGGTAACGCGGCGGACGCGGATCGGACATCTCTGTCTCCCTGATCATTTCGTGAATAGGTGGCTGTTGTCCGAAACCCACTGAGCGAAGGTGGTTGCCGGTTGCCCGGTGATCTTCTCGACGTCGTGGGTGACCAGTGCCGGCTTGCCGACAGCCTCGGCGAGCATCAACAGGTACGCGTCGGCGAAGTCGGCTCCCAGGCCGATGCTGACGAAGCGCTGTCGTACGACGTCGAGCGGGGCTTCGACATAACGCAGTTGCCGGCCCAGCACGGTCCCGATGACGCCGACCAGTTCGGCGTTGGTCAACGCTTGCGGACCGGTGAGCGGAATACGCTGCCCGACAAACTCATCGGTCAGCAGAGCGCGGGCCGCGACCGCCGCGATATCGGCCTCGACGATCGGCGCACTGGAAGCGTCGGCATACGGTCCACCGACGATGTCGCCGGCCCGGATCTGTGCCGACCACATGCCGGCGAAGTTGGTCGCGAACACCGAAGGCCGCAGGCTCACCCACGCCAGACCGGACTCGACGCAGATTTCCTCGACCTCCTTGTTGCGATCGCCGCGAACCCGTGACGGCTGCCGGGCGAAATCGTCGTCGGCGTTGATGGCCGACAACGCGACCAGTTTGGTGACTCTGCTGCGGCGTGCCGCTGCCACCACGGAGGCGAGGTCGTTGCCGAGCGCTCGAGAGTTCAACAACACCGCCGATGCTCCGGGCAGCGCGTCGAGGGCCGAAGTCATCACCTCGACGCCGCCGGGGAACCCGGCGGCCTCCGGTGATCGGGTGAGAGCACGTACTTGGGCTCCCGCAGCGACGAGCAGCGACACCAGTGGGCGTCCGACATTGCCGGTCGCGCCGGTCACAACAATGGTCATCTGGCCTCCTAATTGGGTTCTTTTCAGCAAGGACGGGCCGCGAGGTGAGAAAGTTACTGCCGAACCCGGTAACTTTTCGCCGACCCAGATCGTCGTGGACTCATGACCATTTCCGCTTCAGGCCAGATCGCCGAGGCCTGGCGACGGCATCGCCCCTACCTGGTGAATCTGGGCTACCAGATGCTCGGTGACGTCGGCGACGCTGAAGACGTTGCGCAGGAGGCCTTTCTGCGGCTCTCGAGGACCGACGTCAACACGATCGACGACGTTCGCGCCTGGCTGACCGTGGTGGCCGGCCGGCTGTGTCTGGATCAGGTGCGGTCAGCGCGGGCCCGTTACGAGCGGCCCGACGACATCGGCGCAGAGGCGGTGACGCTCAACCAGCCCGGCCGGCTGAGTCCGGCCGACCGGGTGACGCTCGACGACGAGGTGCGCACCGCGCTGCTGGAGGTGCTGCGCCGGCTGAGCCCCGCCGAGCGGGTCTCGTTCGTCTTGCACGACGTGTTCGCGGTGCCCTTCGATGCGATCGCGGAGACCGTCGGCCGCCCAGTCGGCACCTGCCGTCAGCTGGCCCGGCGGGCGCGGGCCAAAGTCGCGCTCGCGCAACCGAAGCCGGGTGAGGTGTCGTCGGCCGAGCACCAACGGGTCACCGAGAAGTTCATCACCGCGTGTGCGAACGGTGATCTGCAGGCACTGGTGGAGGTGCTGGATCCAACCGTGTGGGGCGTCGGCACCGTGCTTGCCGATCCCGCGCCGCCCCCGCAGGTCAATTACGGGCCCCACGATGTCGCGGCCAATCTGCTGCGTTACCTGGGCCCTGGCGCGACGGTGGTGACCGGTCCGGCCGGTCAGCCCGTGCTGTTGGCCTTCGCCGAGCGCCGGCTGTTCGCGGTCATCGTTTTGACCATCGGCAAGGACCTGGTGACCAAGATCGAAGCCACCGCCGACCCGTCAGCACGTTCTTAGCGGGACTCCTGCGGAGCGTCCGCCCGGGTGGCGAAGAATCCGGCGACGGCGGCCGAGATCTCCAGGAACCTACGGCGGGTTCTACGAGCCAACTCGCTTCGGACGTCGATGACGCCGCCTGGTCGCAGATGCGGGTCAAAGGGTACCTCGACCACCGTCTGACCGCGCTGGAGAAATTGCTGAGCCAGCGCCGACCGGTGGCGCTTGTCCGAGTGACCGTCCGAGTCGTTGAGCACCACCACAGTGCGGCGCAGCAGACCGGTGCGGCCGTGCGCCGCCAGCCATTCCATCGTCTGCGCCGCGGCACCGGCACCGTCCGCCCAGGGGGAGGACACCACGATCAGCGCGTCGAGATCGCTGAGCGCCTCCTGAGTCACGGGCGCATCCATCGTGGAGCCGCAGTCGATGATTGCGATCGTGAAATGACGGTCGAGCCGGGAGGTGGCCTCGCGATACAGCGCCGGGTCGAGCACCCGCCGCGGCCCGGCGGTCGGCTCCCCGGCCAGCACGTACAGCCCCGCCGAGTTGCTGCCGACCCGCGTGCTCACGTCGGCGAAGGAGCGGAGGTTCTTATCCGAGGCGATCTCCCAGTAGGAGCCGTTGGTCCGTGGGTCGATCCTGCTGCCGAGCCGGCCGAAGGCGGTGTCGGCGTCGATGGCGACCACCCGGTCCTGGCGGCGAAGTTCGGCGAAGATCGATCCGACGCTGGCGGCCACGGTGGTCTTGCCGACACCGCCTTTGCCGAGCACGCCGACCTTGTAATTGCCGCGAAGCGCCGCCCCGATGGTTGCCTCGTAGGCGGCATCCTGCCGTTCGCCGGCCGACGGCCCGAGATTGACCAGCCCGAATGTGGCCTTGAAGACGGCCCGTCGCCAGCCGTAACCGGGTCCGGGTTGGCGGGCTGTCCGCTCGCCTGGGGTGAAGTCGATGTCCCGCCATGCGGCGCGTGCCGTCGGTGGCGAAGGGGGAGGGGGAGGCCGAAAGGGAGGGGGAGGCGCAGGCGGAGCCGGAGGCGGAAGGGGAGGTAGCGGGCTGGCGGGTCGCTGCGCCGGAGCCGTCGGGAGATCTCCGGCCTGCGGGCGCGGCGGCGGCGGCGCCGGTCCTGCCGGGGGAGGGGGTGGACCTGGCGGTGGTCCTGCCGGGCCGCTCCGCGGCACGAAGCGTTGCCGGTCCCGGAGGAAGTCGTCCGGCTCGGTCATCGGATCCTGGAAATCATCACGTCGGGCCCGCCCAAGCTCATGGAAACATCGTAGAGCGGCGCGACCGGCCCCATGCCGCGATCAGCGATAGCCCAGGTAAACGGCATTTCCGGGCAGCCGGTGGGAAAACTCCGGCAACTTCTCCGCAGGGCTGCCCGACACGCCGCATCAGCCGCGACCAGGAGCATTTTGCTGCTTCGCCGCGCCTTTAACCGCAGCAAACTGGTTGCCGGAAGCGGGCGCAAGTTGGCCATCGGCCCGGCCTCGGGCAGCGGACTGCGTCGGGTCCAAATGCTCTGCACGACACCAGGACCGGGCAGCCCCGGTGTGGATGCCGTCACAACCGCGCGGCGGCGGCCATCTACGGGCTATCATGGCTGAAGTTGGCATGTCAGGCGGGTTTTGTCATATCGTTTTACGACTTGTCGAAAACCGGTAACCGGGCCACCGTTCAGCGCCGTACGGATACTCCCCAGCCGGAATCGTCATCCGGCGAGCAGCACATCGGCAAGGCCGAAGGGGCCCGGCCCGCAGCCATCAGGGCGCGGCCTCCAACGGACAGCTTGGTGGATGCTGCGGCAGAATTCTGGTGAAGGAGCAGGTGCGAATGGCGCCCAACCGCGTCGGGCTCTACAACCCCGCATATGAGCACGACTCATGCGGGGTGGCGATGGTTGTCGACATGCACGGCCGGCGCAGCCGCGACATCGTCGACAAGGCGATCACCGCCCTGGTCAACCTCGAGCATCGCGGCGCCCAGGGTGCCGAGCCGAACAGCGGCGACGGCGCCGGGATCCTGATCCAGGTTCCCGACGGCTTCTTCCGTGAGGTCGTCGACTTCGACCTGCCCGAGGCGGGTAGCTACGCCACCGGCATGGCTTTTCTGCCGCAGTCGTCGAAAGACGCCACTGCCGCGTGTGCGGCGGTCGAGAAGATCGTCGAGGCCGAAGGCCTGCAGGTGCTGGGTTGGCGCAACGTTCCCACCGACGATTCCTCGCTGGGCGCGCTGGCCCGCGACGCGATGCCCACGTTCAGGCAGCTCTTCATCGCCGGCGCCGACGGCATGCAGCTGGAGCGCCGCGCCTACGTCATCCGCAAACGGGCCGAGCACGAGCTGGGCACCAAGGGCCCCGGCCAGGACGGCCCCGGACGGGAAACCGTTTACTTCCCAAGCCTTTCCGGTCAGACCTTTGTGTACAAGGGGATGCTGACCACGCCGCAGCTGAAGGCGTTCTACCTCGACTTGCAAGACCAGCGGCTGACCAGCGCCCTGGGCATCGTGCATTCGCGGTTCTCCACCAACACGTTCCCGTCGTGGCCGCTGGCGCATCCGTTTCGGCGCATCGCGCACAACGGTGAGATCAACACCGTTACCGGCAACGAGAACTGGATGCGCGCCCGCGAGGCGCTGATCGAGACCGACGTCTTCGGGGACGACGGGGCCGCCGGGAATCCGGTCAAGCTGTTCCCGATCTGCACTCCGGGCGCCTCGGACACGGCGCGCTTCGACGAAGCGCTGGAATTGCTGCACCTGGGCGGCCGCAGCTTGCCGCACGCGGTGCTGATGATGATCCCGGAGGCCTGGGAACGGCATCCGTCGATGGACCCGGCGCGGCGGGCGTTCTACCAGTACCACGCGTCGCTGATGGAGCCGTGGGACGGACCGGCGTCGATGACGTTCACCGATGGCACCATCGTCGGCGCGGTGCTGGACCGTAACGGCCTGCGCCCGTCCCGCATCTGGGTGACCGATGACGGACTGGTCGTGATGGCCTCCGAGGCCGGCGTGCTGGATCTGGACCCGGCCAAGGTGGTGCGCCGGATGCGGTTGCAGCCCGGCCGGATGTTCCTGGTCAACATGACCGAGGGCCGGATCGTCTCCGACGAGGAGATCAAAGCCGAGCTGGCGGCCGAGCAGCCCTACCAGGAGTGGCTCGACAAGGGCCTGATCCCGCTGGCCGAGTTGCCGCAAGGCAACTACGAGCGGATGCTGGAGCACCGGGTTGTGTTGCGGCAGTTGGTGTTCGGTTATACCTACGAAGAACTCAACATGCTGGTGGCGCCAATGGCGCGAACCGGGGCCGAGCCGATCGGCTCGATGGGAACCGATACGCCGGTCGCGGTGCTCTCGCAGCGCCCGCGCATGCTCTACGACTACTTCCAGCAGCTGTTCGCCCAGGTGACCAACCCGCCGCTGGACGCCATCCGCGAAGAGGTGGTGACCAGCGTGCAGGGCACCCTCGGGCCGGAGGGCGATCTGCTCAACCCGAACGCCGATTCGTGCCGCCAGATCATCCTTCCGCAGCCGGTGCTGCGTAACCACGAACTGGCCAAGCTGATCAACCTCGACGCCGATGCTGAAGTCAACGGGCGTCGGCATGGCTTGCGTTCCAGAGTGATTCGCTGTCTGTACCCGGTCGCCGAGAATGGCGCCGGGCTCAAGGCTGCGCTCGACGACGTGCGCGAGCAGACGTCGGCGGCAATTGCCGACGGGGCGCGGATCATCATTCTGTCCGACCGGGAGTCCGACGAGAAGCTGGCGCCGATCCCGTCGCTGCTGGCCGTCTCGGCAGTGCACCACCACCTCGTGCGGGAACGCAGCCGCACCAAGGTCGGGCTGGTCGTGGAGACCGGTGACGCCCGCGAGGTGCACCACATGGCCGCGCTGATCGGCTTTGGCGCTGCGGCGATCAACCCGTACATGGCCTTCGAGTCGATCGAGGTCATGCTCGACCGCGGCGACTTCAAAGACCTCGACCGCGAGTCAGCGCTGAACAACTACATCAAGGCGGCCAGCAAGGGTGTCCTCAAAGTGATGTCCAAGATGGGCATCTCGACGCTGGCCTCCTACACCGGCGCGCAATTGTTCCAGGCCGTCGGCGTCGACGAAGGCGTGCTCAGTGAATACTTCACCGGGTTGGCCTGTCCCACCGGCGGAATCAACCTCGCCGACATTGCCGCCGACGTTGCGGCCCGCCACTCGCTGGCCTT
>JAVHWH010000205.1:0-2835 GCA_032159915.1 Mycobacterium sp. | reverse complement strand
GCGCACCGCGTTACGAGGTGGCGGCGGCCGTCGAGCAGGCTGCGCTGGCGGAGTTGCGCGAGCGGCGGCCGGACCGGGCGATCGAGACCAACGTCGAGTTCTGGGCGGCGGTGATCCTGGACTTCGCCCAGGTGCCCGCCCGGATGATGCCGGCGATGTTCACCTGCGGCCGAACGGCCGGGTGGTGCGCGCACATCCTCGAGCAGAAGCGGCTGGGCAAGTTGGTCCGCCCAGCCGCCATCTATGTCGGCCCCGGGCCGCGCCGCCCGGAGTCAGTCGAGGGCTGGGACCACGTCCGCCCGCAGGCCTGACCGCTAAACCGCCTCGGTGTCGGTGGCTGGTGATGAAATTGCATCGCAGCTCGAGTCCATACCTGTAGGCCCACTTGGGCCACGCACCGACACCTAGGAGGCCCAGATGGCAATCGCCGTCGAACCCGCACTATCCCCGCATCTCGTCGTCGACGACGCCGCCGCGGCGATCGACTTCTACGTCAAGGCGTTTGGCGCGGTCGAGATCGGCCGAGTGCCCCGCCCCGACGGCAAGCTAATCCACGCCGCCGTCCGCATCAACGGCTTCTTGGTGATGCTCAACGACGATTTCCCGGAGATGTCCGGCGGAAAGTCGATGACCCCGACGTCGTTGGGCGGCACTCCGGTGACCATCCACCTGACCGTGACCGATGTCGACGCCAAGTTCCAGCGGGCGCTGGACGCCGGGGCCACCGAGGTCATGCCGCTCGACGACCAGTTTTGGGGCGACCGCTACGGCATGGTCCGCGACCCGTTCGGCCACCAATGGTCTCTCGGCCAGCCGGTCCGCGAGGTCAGCATGGACGAGATCGCCGCGGCCATGAGCGGGTAGCCCGCGATCCGGCTTACGCCAGATCTACCAGTTCCCGCAACCGGTCGGCCATCCGCCGCCGCAGAGTCGGCGCCGGTGCGGCAGCCGCCGCGTCGAGCATGTCGGCGATCGAAGTGAACTTGTTGCGTGGTCGGTCGGCGACTTCACCTCGCGCCACCTCGGCGGCGTCGATCGCGCGCCAACCCTTGGCGTCGACGACGTCGGGCTGACGTTCCCGCACCAGCTTTTCCAGCGCCGCCGGCTTGCCGATCGGGTCGCGCAACAGGCCGGCGTTGTAATCGTCGACCAGTCGCTGCACGGTCTGGGCCGCGCACGACTTGTTGGTGCCGATGAACCCCGTCGGGCCGCGTTTGATCCACCCGGCGACGTAGGCACCGTGCACCGGTTTGTCCGCGTCGGCGTGCATCACCCGCCCGCCGTCGTTGGGCACCACGCCCGCCTTCTCGTCGAACGGTAAATCTTTGATCGCTTTGCCGTGGTAGCCAATCGACGTCAGCACCAATCCGGCGTCGATGGTCTGCACGTCGTCGGTGCCAGTGACCCTGAACTCCATCCCGCTGGCTCGGCCCTCCCCCAGCACCCGCTGCGGCGTCAGATGGTAGGCCAGCCGGATCTGCGGCCGCGATGACGAGTTAGCGGGCGTCGCGGCCAATGGGAGCTCGCTCAGAATTTCCAGCTTCTGCCGCGTCACGGTATCGGTGACGGTGGCGAGGTCGCGCAACACCGATTCGCGATCCGACTCGGCGAGAACGACTTTCGCCGTCGTCGTCAGTCCGATCAGCTCAGGCAGGGTGAACGCCGAATGCTCCGGCCCGCGGCGCGCGGCGATGACGACTTCGCGCACCCGCGACGCCCGCAAGGCGGTCAAAGCATGGTCCGAGATGTCGGTGCGGGCCAGCTCGTCCGGCTCAGCGGTCAGCACCCGGGCCACATCCAACGCAACGTTGCCGTTTCCCACCACGATGACCCGCTCGTGACTGAGATCGACTGGCAGATCGACGAAATCGGGATGTCCGTTGATCCATGCCACCAACGCGGTGGCGGTACCGGTGCCGGACAGGTCCATCCCGTCGATGTCGAGGCGGCGGTCGTTGGGCGCGCCGGATGCGTAGATGACGGCGTGGTGATGTGCCAGCAGGTCGTCGTGGCTGAGCTGGTTGCCAACTTCGACGTTGAGGAAGAAGCGGAATTCACGACGACGGGCGATCCGGTCGAACAGCCGGGTCACCCGCTTGGTGGTCTGATGATCGGGCGCAACCCCGGCGCGTACCAATCCGTAAGGGGTAGGCAGTTTTTCGAAGACGTTGACGCGGACGCCCGGCTGGGTCAGCAGCTCGTCGGCGGCATACATCGCAGCCGGACCGGATCCCACGATGGCCACCGTCAACGGACCGCTGTGCTTCCCGTGGACTTCCGGCGCCGGAATCACCGGCGCCAGTTTCGACGTCGGCGGCAGCTTCTCGTCGGCGGGGCGGTCCGGATAGAAGCTAGCGTTGAGCGCAATGAACGGCAGTTGCTCGGTCGTCAACCGGGATTCGGGGGCAATGGCTCCCACCGGACAGGCGCTGACGCAGGCGCCGCAGTCGACACACGCCACCGGATCGATGTAAAGCATTTCAGCAGAGGCGAATTCCGGCTCGTCCGGCGACGGGTGGATACAGTTCACCGGGCAGGCGTAAACACAGGACCCGTCGCTACAGCACGACTGGGTGATCACATGAGGCATGCGGGCCTAGGCCACCGACACCAGATGCTGACGGGCTGGCTCGCTACGGAACCGGCTGGGCCGGCCGTTGATCCGGCACATCCGCCAGATCAGTTTGGCGACCGGGTTCATCAGACCGGTGTCGTGCGCCAGCATCCGTACGTCACCGAACATGTCGCGCAGCATCAACCGCGACTCGGGCGATTTGAAGAAAATCTCCTTGCGCACCGAGCGCGGAATATCGAATTCCTTCCAGAACGCCCGCG
>JAVHWH010000202.1:0-7312 GCA_032159915.1 Mycobacterium sp. | reverse complement strand
CCGTGGTACTCCGCGGAGGTGTGTGCGGCGCTGTTGCTGAACTTCGGGTCCAGCGCGATGCCATCGACCGCGGCCGCCGCTGCCCATTGCACCTTGAGGTGCTCGGTGGGCACCACGACGGTGATCGCCTCGATGGTCCGGTCGGCCAGCAACTCGGCGGCGATGCGCAGAGCAAATGCGGTCTTGCCCGCGCCGGGGGTGGCGACCAGCAGATAATCGCGTGGCTTGGCGCTCAGATAACGCACCAAGGCTCGCCGCTGCCAGCCCCGCAAAGCCCGGGTGCTGGGCGCTTCAACTGCCCGCACCCGAAGACTCCTATCTGGTCGAGATGCAGTCTAGGGCAACGGTATCGGGGCACGCATATCCCCAGCAAGGCGGCGAGTCGTGGCGGTGTGCCGAACACAACAGCGCTTGATCCGGGCAACAAAACTACATGACAACTAGGTATTCGAGTCGAGCGGTGACCGAACGCGACGCCGACCGGCGGCGCTTCGGTCGTGACCTGCCTCCGGCCGCATGATGCGGCCCCGGGTTAGGGCCGAAGTTGACGACTGCGTCCGGATGGGACGAATTGGCAAACGATCTTCATTCCGCTGCCGACGACTTCCAAGACGTGGTCTCCGGCTCACCAGCGATCCGCGGCAAGGTCCGGCTCCGGAGTCGATGGTGGCGTCGGCGGCGCCACAAACGGAGTGGGCGTAAGCAACCCAGGCCGGCACCCAGGCTAGGGCGGCGACGTCAGCCTACGAGTCGGCGTTTTCCAAGCAAACTCGCTGACCTGCGGAAGAACGGAGTGGGGACCGATCAGGAGTCCAACGAGCAGAGCAGGGCTACGGGCGGGCATTGACCGTCAGCCCACGAGAGGTGTATGTGGTGATCAGTTCCTGACCTTGGCGAAATAATCAGCGAGGGTTGTGGTGTCGTCGAGGGCGGCGATGGCCCCGATGTAGCCGTCCGGTCGTATCAGCACGCGGCCGCCGTTGTTGAGTCCAAGTCGCTGTGGCACAACGCCTTTCGGGTCGGCGATGACGGTGTCATACCCGGCGACCGTCGAGTCGCAATCGGTGACCAGCACCTGCGTCTGGCCGGTACCACCGGCGGCGGGTGCCATGTGTCCTGCGGAGACGGTGAGCACGGTGTGGCCGGTGGTGTCGCATGCGGCGCGCAGTTGCTTCTGCAGCTTCGGGTCAGTCATGTGCGGAACGTGTTCGCCGGCGGCCACCTTGGCGTGCCGGGGGCGAGAGCCCACGGCGATCGGGCTCTTCCGGTAGTTGAGCTTGACCTCTTCGTTGACTTCGGCCATGGCTAGTCGCACCGCGGGGACATGGGAAAGCATTCGCACCACCGCGTCGCGGATCCGGCGCGGCACGCCGGACAGCGTGCCGATCTTGGTGAGCCGACTGGTGAACGCGATGACGTCGTCGGCGACCGGGAGGCGTTCGGCCTGATAACTGTCCAGCAATGTTTCGCCGCCGTCCCCGTCGACCACCGCCGCCAGTTTCCAGGCCAGATTGAATGCATCCTGCATGCCGGTGTTCATGCCCTGGCCGCCTGCCGGACTGTGGATGTGGGCGGCGTCGCCGGCCAAAAAGACCCGGCCCCAGCGGTAGGCGGGCACCCGTGCGTGGCGGATCTCGAAGCAGGTCAGCCAATGTGAGCGGAGCACTCGGATGCCGCCGATGCGTCGGTCAATGATCGCCTGTAGATCTGCTTGGGTCGGATGCACGTTAATCGGGGCGCCGGGCGCGTCGTGCACCTGGGCCAAGAACCGCATCCGCCCGCCGGCCATCGGCAGCACCACCACCGGACCGTCGGCGGCGAAGTAGGTATGCGCGGAGTCCAGGTCCAGCTGGTGCTCGGCGTCGACGTCGCCGAGCAGAAAGTGTTCGCCGACAAAGGAACCGACGAGCTTGGTGCCGACCATCCTGCGGACCGTGCTGTGCCCGCCGTCGGCGCCGATCACCCAAGACGCGCTCACCTGCTCGGTGGATCCGTCTCCGCCGCGCAGGGTCAGATGCACCGCATCGGCGGTCTGGCTCAGCGCGACCAGCTCGATGCCGTGGTCGACTGTGACTCCAAGCGACCGAAGGTGATCGCCCAGCACGCGCTCGGTCTCGGTCTGTGCCGTGGTCAACATGAACGGAAACGCACTGTCGACCCCATCGAGGGGCACGCGGAATAGCTTGCGTTGCCCGGTGTACATCTGCATCGCCCTGGCCTTGATGCCGGTGCTGAGCATCTCGTCGACGATGCCCATCCGGTCGAACATGTCCAGGCTGCGAGCGTGCACCGCAATGGCGCGGGACTGATCGGCGGGTTGCGCCAGTTTGTCGATCACCCGCACCCGGAGGCCGCGGCGGGCGAGTTCGCAACCAGCGACTAGGCCTACCGGCCCCGCACCGACGACGATGACATCAAGGTTGTGCGTTGCGCTCATATAAATCCCTTTTCACGCTTCGTTGAAACTAGTCTCACGGTACGTTGAAAATAATCTCCACGCAAGAGGAAATTCACGCTATGATGAAACTTATGCCGAAGAACGCCTTACCGCCCGGCCCGCGGGACGAACGCGGGGTGTTGGCGGCGAAAATTGTTGCCACCGCCCGCAACCATTTCGCCGAAAACGGCTGGGCTGGAACCACCATCCGCGCAGTCGCGCGGTCGGCAGATGTCGACCCCGCGCTGGTCTACCACTACTTCGGATCGAAAGAAGGTCTGCTGGACGCGGCTACCAACCCGCCGCAGAAATGGCTGGAGAGCATCGCCGAGGTCTGGACGACGCCGATCCAGCAGCTCGGTAAGGCCTTGATCACGTTGCTACTGGCCAGCTGGGCCGATGACGAGATCGGGCCGACGTTGCGCGCAATACTGCAGACCGCCGCGCACGAACCGTCGACCCGCGAGAAACTACGGCGCGTCGTCGAGGGCAGTCTGATGGGCGTCTCGAAGCTGGGCAGCGACGAGCAGGACCGCCTGGTCCGTAGCGGGCTTATCGGATCGCAGATGATGGGTTTCGCGTTGATGCGCTTCGTCTGGAAGATCGAACCCGTCGCCTCAATGTCGAAAAGTGAGGCGATTGCCGCGATCGCTCCGAACCTGCAGCACTACGTCGACGGTGATCTGACTGGCTGATCGGACGGTTATGTTCGTAAGCGTGATTACCGGATTGGCCCACTCCGGCGTGTGTGTGCCGGACTGCGAAGCGGCAGTGGCGTTTTATCGCGACGTGTTGGGCCTGCGGGTGCTGTCGCCGCCTTACGTGATGGCCGGCGACGCAATTCGCGACGACATGGGCCAGTTGGTGTCCGATCCCACCATGAAGGCGGCCATCGTCGGGTTCGACGACGACGGCGATCGGGTCCTCGAGGTGATCGAGTATCTCGGGATCACCGGCGGCGATCAGCGTAGCGCCGCGGCCCTGACCGATCACGGGTTGTCGCATGTGGGTTTGCTCTGCGAGGACCTCGACGCCACCCGGGCCCGACTCGAAGCCAACGGGGTGCACTTTCTGGTCGACGGCATTGCCGACGTGGCGCGGGTGCGCACGACATGGTTCGTCGACCCTTGGGGTGTGGTGTTCATCCTCGTCGAGAAGAGCAAGCCGGGGCGGCCCTACTTTGCGCAGTGGGCTTGAAGCCGGCGGGTCGTAGCATCGTTGCTGTGCAGAAGCCGATCGTCGACGAAAATGCTCGCGCCGAGCGGCTTCTGGATGCTCAGGGCAGGGCCGCGCAGCTGTTCGACGAGATCGAACAGCGTGGCTTGATCCGCCCAGGTGTCGGCGAAAAGGCACTGTCCGACGAAATTCGCGACCTGGCCGCCGAGTTGCTCGGGGTTAAGGCACATTGGCATCGGCGCATCGTGCGGGCCGGCGAGAACACCCTGCAGCCGTTCAAAGAGCATCCCCCGGATCGCGTGATCGCCGACGGCGACATCGCTTTCCTGGACCTCGGCCCGATCTTCGAGGAGTGGGAGGCCGACTTCGGCCGCACGTTCGTGCTCGGCGACGACCCGCACAAGCTCGCGGTGCGTGACGCGCTGCCGCGGGTGTGGCAGGCCGGGCGGAACTACTTCGACAGCCATCCCGACGTCACCGGCGCCGAGTTGTACGACCACGTCGTCGATGTGGCGAAGGCCGAGGGCTTCGAGTTCGGCAGCCCGATCGCCGGGCATCTACTCGGGGAGTTTCCGCACAAGAAGATCGTCGGTACCGATGCCCAGTGGTACGTGACGCCTGGGTCGAACAAGCCGATGCGTCGCACCGACCCTCAGGGCCGGGTCTGTCACTGGATCCTGGAGATCCATCTCACCGACCCGGCCCGTCGCATCGGCGGGTTCTACGAGCAGCTGCTCGATCTGGTCTGAGGGCTCAGACCGGGTAAGTGACCGCGGTCAGCTCCTCGGAGACTGTCCACAGTCGGCGCTGCCGCTCGGCGTCATGCGACTTCTTGCTGGAGCCGACGACTTTGGGGTAGCCGCGGGTCTGGCTGAAGCCGTCGGGCCCGTAGTACTGCCCGCCTTGTACCGACGGGTCGGTGGCCGCGCGCAGTTGCGGCAGCGCGCCCATGGCCGCGTCCTGAAACATCGGTTCGAGCACCGGGTAGAGGGAGGCGGCCCAGCCTGGCAGGTGGCGCATCAGCTCGGTGTTCGAGCCGCCGGGGTGAGCGGCGACGGCGATGGTCGTGCCAATCGGTGCGAGCCGTCGTTGCAGTTCGTAGGTGAACAGCAGGTTGGCGAGCTTTGCCTGCCCGTACGCCGAAACGCGGTTGTAGCCGTGCTCCCACTGCAGATCGTCGAAGTGGATGTCGGCACGGATTCGGTGACCGATGCTGCTGATCGTCACGACGCGGGAACCGGCGACCGGCAGCAGCCGATCCAGGAGCAGGCCCGTCAGAGCGAAGTGACCCAGGTGGTTGGTGCCGAACTGCAGCTCGAAGCCGTCTTTGGTGGTCGACTTCGGCGGGTACATCACGCCGGCGTTGTTGATCAGCAGGTCGACGCGGTCATGGTCGGCGCGCAGCTGGCGCGCCGCGGTGCGGACCGACTCGAGCGACGTCAGGTCGAGTTCCTGCAGCGCGACGTCGGCCTGCGGGCTGTGCGCGACGATCCTCGAGATGGCGTCCTTGCCTTTGTCCAGATCGCGGACCGCCAGCACCACATGCGCGCCATGGGCCGCCAGAGCTAGCGCTGTTTCATAGCCGAGGCCGGTGTTGGCCCCCGTGATCACGGCGACCCGACCGGTCTGGTCGGGAATGTCGGCGGTAGTCCATTTCGACATGGCTAGCTCCCTAAGCTGTAAGGTAAACGGGGCGTACGCTCCGGTTCAGTCCGACTATACGGAACGTGCGCCCCGTTTTGCAATTCCTCTAGGCCAGGTGAATCCATGTCGGTACCCGCTCGGCCGTTGCGCGCTGACGCGGCCCGCAACCGCGCGCGGGTGCTGGAAACCGCCTACGAGACGTTCGCGGCCGAAGGCCTGTCGGTGCCGATCGACGAGATCGCCCGTCGCGCAGGTGTCGGTGCCGGCACCGTCTACCGGCACTTCCCGACCAAAGAGGACCTGTTCTCAGCAGTCGTCGAAAGCCGGCTGCAGCACATCATCGCCGCAGGCCGCGCGCTGCTGGACGAGCCGGAGCCAGGGGAGGCGCTGTTTACCTTCCTGCGGTCGATGGTTCTGGACTGGGGGGCCGCCGATCAGGGCTTGGTTGACGCGCTCGGCGGGCTGGGCATCGACGTCGAGTCGGCCGCGCCCGACGCCGAAGCGGCGTTCCGCACCCTGCTCGGCGAGCTGCTGGCGGCCGCGAAGGGCGCCGGGACCGTCCGTTCGGACGTCGATGTGCCCGAGATAAAGACGCTCATGGTGGGCTGCCAGGCCATGCAGGGCTACGACAGGGCGCGGGCCGCGCGAGTGACCGACGTCGTCATCGACGGTTTACGACCGTCGCGATGAGGACCGTCTCATGGGGGCCGTCCTTGCACTCGATATAGGCGAGTGCTAAAAATGACACTGGCACTCGCGATCAGTGAGTGCTAGGTCGGGACGGTGAGAGTGCAGTCCGTACACAACTGTGGTCGTCCGTCGCGGGCACTGCGCCCGGCCCAAAAAACGTGTCACCCCGTAACCGGAGGAATCACTTCGCAATGTCCAAGATAATTGCGTACGACGAAGAGGCCCGTCGCGGCCTCGAGCGGGGCCTTAACGCCCTCGCCGACGCGGTAAAGGTGACGTTGGGTCCTAAGGGCCGCAACGTCGTCCTGGAGAAGAAGTGGGGCGCCCCCACGATCACCAACGATGGTGTGTCCATCGCCAAGGAGATCGAGCTGGAGGACCCCTACGAGAAGATCGGCGCCGAGCTGGTCAAAGAGGTCGCCAAGAAGACCGACGATGTTGCCGGTGACGGCACCACCACGGCGACCGTGCTTGCCCAGGCGCTCGTCAAAGAAGGCCTGCGCAACGTCGCGGCCGGCGCCAACCCGCTGGGCCTCAAGCGCGGCATCGAGAAGGCCGTCGAGAAGATCACCGAGACCCTGCTGAAGTCGGCCAAAGAGGTCGAGACCAAAGAGCAGATCTCGGCAACCGCCGCCATCTCGGCCGGCGACACCCAGATCGGCGAGCTGATCGCCGAGGCGATGGACAAGGTCGGCAACGAGGGCGTCATCACCGTCGAGGAGTCCAACACCTTCGGCCTGCAGCTCGAGCTCACCGAAGGTATGCGCTTCGACAAGGGCTACATCTCGGGTTACTTCGTCACCGACGCCGAGCGTCAGGAAGCGGTCCTCGAGGACCCCTACATCCTGCTGGTCTCGTCGAAGGTGTCGACGGTCAAGGACCTGCTGCCGCTGCTGGAGAAGGTCATCCAGTCGGGCAAGCCGTTGCTGATCATCGCCGAGGACGTCGAAGGTGAGGCGCTGTCGACCCTGGTCGTCAACAAGATCCGCGGCACCTTCAAGTCTGTCGCCGTCAAGGCGCCGGGCTTTGGTGACCGCCGCAAGGCCATGCTGCAGGACATCGCGATCCTGACCGGTGGCCAGGTCGTCAGCGAAGAGGTCGGCCTCTCGCTGGAGACCGCTGACATCTCGCTGCTGGGCCAGGCCCGCAAGGTCGTCATCAACAAGGACGAGACCACCATCGTCGAGGGTGCCGGTGACTCCGACGCCATCGCCGGCCGGGTGGCCCAGATCCGCGCCGAGATCGAGAACAGCGACTCCGACTACGACCGCGAGAAGCTGCAGGAGCGCCTGGCCAAGCTGGCCGGCGGTGTTGCGGTGATCAAGGCCGGTGCTGCCACCGAGGTGGAGCTCAAGGAGCGCAAGC
>JAVHWH010000198.1:0-7681 GCA_032159915.1 Mycobacterium sp. | reverse complement strand
CCGTTGGTCGGGCCAGCGGGACAAGCGACGGGCGGAGTTCGTCGAGGCAGCGCTCGAGGCGATCGTTCAGTACGGCCCGCACGCCTCGATCGAGCAGGTTGCCGACCACGTCGGGGTCACCCGGACGAAGCTCTACCGATACTTCGACAGTGCGGCCGACCTGCACCACGCCGTCGCCCGGCGGGCCAGCGACATGCTCACCGCCAAGCAGACCCTGGTGTGGAACGGGCCGGTCAGCCCCATACAGGTGGTCGGCAGCACGGTGTCGATGCATGTGCGGTGGCGCATCGAGCACCCGAACTTGTACGAGTATCTGACTCGCCACCCGCTCAGCCACGACGCCGACGGCGTCTCCGCTATCGACGACGTGAACAGGACGGTCGCCGCGAATCTCGCGGGGGTGATCGCGGCGTTCTACCGCACCCTTGGTATCGACGAGCGCCCAGCGGTACCACTGAGCATCGGGGCGGTCGGGTTCGTCGAATCCGCGGTGACCCATTGGCTCAAAGACCCCGCAGCTCAGCCGCGACGGGAATTCACTACCCAACTCACCGAGTGGATGTGGTCGCTGCTGAACTGCGCGTTGCAAAAAGCAGAGATCTACATCGATCCGCACAAGCCCATTGCCCCGCTGAACGCGGTGTAGGCGCGGGCCGGCCCGCAGCTGAAAACTCTTGCTGCGGAACCGGATCACCGCTGACCCCGGTGGCAGATCCAGGATTCGAACCTGGGTAGGCGTTAGCCGACGGATTTACAGTCCGCTCCCATTGGCCGCTCGGGCAATCTGCCGTGTATTACGGGTAGCTAGCCTACAACGAAGATGTACTGAGACAACAAACGGCCAACGCCGATGGAAGGAGCCGTATCCGATGGCGGATTCATCGTTCGACGTCGTGAGCAAACTCGACCGCCAAGAGGTCGACAACGCTCTCAACCAAGCTGCAAAAGAACTCGGCACCCGGTTCGACTTCCGCGGCACCGACACCAAGATCGCCTGGAAAGGCGATGACGCGATCGAGCTGACCAGCTCCACGGAGGAGCGGGTCAAGGCCGCGGTCGACGTTTTCAAGGAGAAGCTGATCCGGCGCGACATCAGCCTCAAGGCGTTCGACGCCGGCGAGCCGCAGTCCTCGGGCAAGACCTACAAGGTCACCGGCACCCTGAAAGAGGGCATCACAAGCGAAGAGGCCAAGAAGATCACCAAGATCATTCGCGACGAGGGTCCCAAGAGTGTGAAGACGCAGATTCAGGGCGACGAGGTCCGTGTCAGCAGCAAAAAGCGCGATGACCTGCAGGAGGTCCAAGCACTGCTGAAGAAGTCCGACCTCGACGTCGCGCTGCAGTTCGTGAACTACCGGTAACGTGAGCGGCGCAACACCGCCGCCGGGGAAGCGAGGTTCGTGATGAGTGTGACCGACGTCGACGTCATCATCATCGGCGCGGGCATTTCGGGCTTGGGGGCGGCTTATCGCATCACCGAGCGCAATCCGGGGACCAGTTACGTCATCCTGGAGCGCCGTGAGCAGATCGGCGGCACCTGGGACCTGTTCCGCTACCCCGGTGTGCGCTCGGACAGCAGCATCTTCACGTTGTCCTTCCCCTGGGAGCCGTGGACCAAGGATGAACGCGTCGCCGACGGGGACGACATCCGCCACTACCTGACCGCCACAGCGCACAAGTACGGCATCGACGAGCACATCGAGTTCAACACCCACGTTCGCTCGGCGGACTGGGACTCCTCAACCGACACCTGGACCGTCGTGGGCGACCAGAACGGCACCGAGAAGACCTACCGCGGCCGCTTCGTGTTCTTCGGCTCCGGCTACTACAACTACGACGAGGGCTACACCCCCGACTTTCCGGGCTTCAACGAGTTCGACGGCACCGTCGTCCATCCGCAGCACTGGGACGAGAACCTCGACTACCGGGGCAAGAAAGTCGTGGTCATCGGAAGCGGCGCGACCGCCATGTCGCTGATTCCATCCCTGGCCCAACAGGCCACCAAAGTCACCATGCTGCAGCGCTCCCCCACCTATCTCTTCTCGGCGGCCAAGAGCAGCGGCGCATTAAATATCGTGCGAAAGATCTTGCCTCGCAGGCTTGCTCATTCGTTCGCCCGGCAGAGCAATGCGTTGCTCGAAGGCATGATCTGGTTCCTGGCCCGCACGACGCCGGGCTTCGTCAAGTGGTGGATCCGCCAGATCGCGGTGCACCACCTGCCGGAAGGCTACGACGTCGACACCCACTTCAAGCCGCGCTACAACCCGTGGGATCAGCGGTTGTGCCTGATTCCCGACGCCGATCTCTATGTGGCGATCGGCGAAGGTCGCGCGGAGGTGGTCACCGATCACATCGACCACTTCGATTCCACCGGAATCGCTTTGAAGTCCGGCGAGCACCTGGACGCCGACGTGATCATCACCGCCACCGGCCTGCAACTGCAGGCGCTGGGCGGGGTGACGGTGTCGATGGACGGCGCGGAGGTCAAGCCGCAGGACCGATTCGTCTACAAGGCCCACATGCTCGAAGAGGTGCCCAACCTGTTCTGGTGTGTCGGGTACACCAATGCGTCCTGGACGCTGCGCGCCGACATGACCGCCCGTGCCACCGCAAAGCTGCTGCACCACATGGCCGCGCACGGTTACACCCACGCCTACCCACATCTGGCCGGCGAGCCAATGCCGGAAAAGCCCGCCTGGGACATTCAGGCCGGTTACGTGCTGCGGGCACCACATGCGCTGCCCAAGTCGGGGATCAAGCGGCCGTGGAACGTTCGGCAGAACTACTTCGCCGACGCCATCGACTATCGATTCGACCGGATCACCGAGGCGATGGTGTTTGGCCGCGTCGAGCAGAAGAGCGCGCTGGCCGGATAGCTTCGGTGCCTCTTAGGCATCACTTCTCGCCAACCGCCGGTAAAGATCAGGCGGCGGCAATACGCTGGTCGCCATGGCAGCTACGCGCGAACCGAAGGTCGTCGTTCTGGGCGGGGGCTCCTGGGGCACCACCGTCGCATCGATCTGCGCGCGCCGCGGGCCGACGCTGCAGTGGGTGCGCTCCGAAGAGACCGCCAAGGACATCAACAAAAACCACCGCAACACCAAATACCTTGGCGAAGAACACGTCCTATCCGAAAGCCTGCGTGCCACCACTGACTTCGCCGAGGCCGCACAGAGCGCCGACGTGGTCGTGATGGGAGTGCCGTCGCACGGGTTCCGCGGCGTGCTCACCGAGTTGGCCGGGGAACTGCGGCCGTGGGTGCCGGTGGTGTCGTTGGTCAAGGGCCTCGAGCAGGGCACCAACATGCGGATGTCGCAGATCGTCGACGAGGTGCTGCCCGGGCACCCGGCCGGCATCCTGGCCGGGCCCAACATCGCCCGTGAGGTCGCTGAGGGTTACGCCGCCGCGGCGGTGCTGGCGATGCCCGATCAGCACCTCGCTGCACAGCTCGGTCAACTGTTCCGCACCAAGCGTTTTCGCGTCTACACGATCGACGATGTGCTGGGTGTGGAGATGGCCGGCGCGTTGAAGAACGTCTACGCGATCGCGGTCGGAATGGGTTACTCGCTCGGTATCGGCGAGAACACCCGGGCGATGGTGATCGCCCGCTCGGTCCGCGAGATGTCGAAGCTGGGTGAGGCGATGGGCGGGCAACGCGACACATTCGCGGGTCTGGCCGGCATGGGCGATCTGATCGTCACGTGTACCAGCCAGCGCAGCCGTAACCGACACGTCGGTGAGCAGCTCGGGTCGGGTAAATCGATCGACGAAATCATCTCCTCGATGAATCAGGTCGCCGAGGGCGTCAAGGCCGCCAGCGTGATCATGGAATTCGCCGACAAGTACGGGCTCAACATGCCGATCGCGCGCGAGGTCGACGGTGTGGTGAACCATGGCGCGACCGTCGAAGACGCCTATCGCGGCCTGGCCGCGGAGACGCCGGGTCACGAGGTGCACGGCGCCGGTTTTTAGATAGGCGCCGCCGAGTCACAGGTCGAACAAGCTGATCGGCGGGCGATCCGCCAACTTCTGTACCACCCACTGATTCAGCGACACATTCTGCTCGGCGGCTTCGACCGTCAGCCGGGCGTGCAGCATCGGCGATGTCCGCACCAGAAACCTGCCGCTGAATTTTCGGTCGGTCAGCGGTCGCGGGCCGTCGCCGTCGCGCTCAGCAAGGTATTCATCGACGGCCCGCTCGATGCCGGCGATGGCTTCGGTGAGCGTCGGTGCGCGCTGCGACAGCCATGGCAGTTCCAGGCAACGGCTGATGTATTCGCGGAATTCCGACGACCATTCAGCCCGGTACGTGTAGCGGTTCATCCGCTGGAGATATCACCCGTGCACCCGATCCGACATTCACACCGGGACCGGCTGTGGAGCAGGACGTAGAGCGAGTCACATGAGCCTCATTTGCACCGAGTCCTTGGGGTGCTCGCTTTTCCGGAATCGACTCGTATGCGATATCACTCGACGGTTGGTATCGCATACGGTCACGAAATGAGATTCAGCGCATGGCCAACTGATGGGGACTGCTGAGGCAGCTGTGACTCAGTCCCGAGCCATCTCTTCGAGTCGGCGGATCCGGTCGGCCATCGGCGGGTGCGTGGAGAACAGCGACCCGATTCGCTCGCCGGCGCGGAACGGGCTGGCGATCATCAAGTGCGCCTGCGAAGCCAACTGCGGCTCGGGCGGCAGCGGCGCGAGCTGCACACCGCCGGAGATCTTGCGCAGCGCCGACGCCAGCGCCAGCGGGTCGCCGGTCAGCATCGCGCCGGACTCGTCGGCCTGGTACTCCCGTGAACGAGACACCGCCAGCCTCACCACCGTCGCGGCGATCGGGCCCAGCATCGAAACAAGCAGCAGCGCAAACGGATTGCCGCCTTCGCGGTTGTTGCCACCGAACATCCCGGCGAACATCGCCATGTTGGCCAGCGCGGTGATCACCGACGCCAGCGCGCCGGCCACACACGAGATCAGGATGTCGCGGTTGTAGACGTGCGACAGCTCATGCCCGAGCACCGCGCGCAGCTCGCGCTCGTTGAGGATGTTGAGAATTCCGGTGGTGCAGCACACCGCGGCGTTGCGCGGGTTGCGCCCGGTGGCAAACGCGTTGGGCGCGGCAGTGTCGCTGATGTAGAGCCGCGGCATCGGCTGGTGCGCGGCGGTGGCCAGCTCGCGCACGATCCGGTAGATCATCGGCTCCTGAACCTCTGACACCGGCTGGGCGTGCATGGCGCGCAACGCCAGCTTGTCGCTGTTGAAGTAGGTGTAGACGTTCATTCCGATGGCGAACAGCACGGCGATGAACATCACGCCGCGGCCGAACAAACTGCCGACGAACACGATCAGGGCCGACATGCCAACCAGCAACGCGAACGTCTTCGCCGTGTTGTGATGCGGATGCCAGGTCATCAATCTCCTCCTATGACCAACTGCGAACAGCCGGGTTCTCCCACCTTCAACGACGCGGAGCCACAGCAGAGTTCCGCACTCTAGCCGTGGCGGTGGATCGTGTAATCGACCAGCGTGGCGAGCGCGTTCCGTCCCGGGCCTTCGGGTAGCGCGGCAAGCTCTTCGTGGACCTGCGCCGCGAACTGGGCAACGGTCTCCTTGGCCTTGGCCATGCCGGACGAGGCCCGTAGCAACCCCAGTGCCTCGGCGAGCGCCGCGTCGTCCTCGATCGGGCCGGCGAGCAGCTCGCGCAGCCGATCGGCGTCGGGGCCGGTGTCGTTCAGCGCGTACAGCACCGGCAGCGTGTGCACGCCTTCGCGCAGGTCGGTGCCCGGCAGCTTGCCGGACTCGTCGGGATCGCTGTCGATGTCGATGATGTCGTCAGAAATCTGGAATGCGGTACCGACCAGGTCGCCCACCCGACTCAGCCGCTCGGTCTGCTCCTCGTCGGCACCGGAGAACATCGCACCGAACCGGCCGGCCGCACCGATCAGGCAGGCCGTCTTCTCGTGCACCACCTTGAGGTAGTGCGCGATCGGGTCGGCTTTGTCGGCGGCCCCTTGGGTTTCGCGCATCTGCCCGGTCACCAACTGGGCGAAGGTGTCGGCGATGATCCGCACCGCGTCCGGCCCGAGGCGCGACACCAGCCGCGACGCCGTCGCGAAAAGGTAGTCACCGGCCAGGATCGCGACGTTGTTGCTCCACCGCAGGTTGGCGCTGGGCGCTCCGCGGCGCACTTGCGCCTCGTCCATCACGTCGTCGTGGTACAGCGTCGCTAGGTGCACCAATTCGATGACCGCACCGGCGATGGTGACGTCGCCGGAATCCGGATGCGGCCCCAACTGAGCCGCCAGCACCGCGAAAAGCGGCCGGAATCGTTTGCCGCCGGCCTCGAAGAGATGCAGCACAGCGTCTGTCATCAGGTCGTCTGACCCGCGTAGCTCGGTCTCGATCAGTTGCTCGATGCGGGCCACCCCGTCGCGCACATCGGTGGCGAATTGGGCGTCACCAAAGTCCACACCCGCTACCACCGTCGCCGGAGTCCTCACCTGACCAACATACTGGTGAACATGGACTCCCATGCCGACGTGGTGGTCGTGGGCGCCGGACCAGCCGGCTCGGCGGCCGCGGCCTGGGCGGCGCGCGCCGGACGCGATGTGCTGGTGATCGACTCGGCCAATTTTCCCCGGGACAAAGCCTGCGGTGACGGGCTGACGCCGCGGGCGGTCGCCGAACTGGAACGCCTGGGGCTCGGCGAATGGCTTGACGCCAGAATCCGGCACCGGGGCTTGAGGATGAGCGGGTTCGGCGGCGAGGTCGAAGTGCAATGGCCTGGCCCGTCATTCCCGTCGACCGGCAGCGCAGTGGCCCGCGTCGAGTTGGACGACCGGATTCGCAAAGTGGCCGAGGAATCCGGCGCGCGGATGCGTCTCGGTGTCAAAGTTGTTGGAGTGAATCATGATTCGACGACCCGAGTGGTGTCGGTGACATTGTCCGACGGCACCGCGGTCGGCTGCCGCGAGCTGATCGTCGCCGACGGCGCCCGCTCGACCCTGGGCCGCGTACTGGGCCGGCGTTGGCATCAGGAGACGGTGTACGGGATCGCTGCGCGTGGATACCTGGCCACCCCGCGCAGTGACGACCCCTGGCTCACGTCTCATCTGGAGTTGCGCTCGCCCGACGGCGCCGTGCTGCCGGGCTACGGCTGGATCTTTCCGCTGGGCAACGGCGAAGTGAACATCGGCGTGGGCGCCCTGTCGACGGTCAAGCGGCCGGCCGAACTGGCTCTGCGGCCGTTGATGTCGTATTACACCGACCTGCGGCGCGAGGAGTGGGGTTTCCAGGGCCAACCCCGCGCGATGTCGTCGGCGCTGCTGCCGATGGGCGGAGCGGTATCCGGCGTGGCGGGCCGCAACTGGATGCTGATCGGTGACGCCGCGGCATGTGTCAACCCGCTCAACGGCGAGGGCATCGACTACGGATTGGAGTCCGGTCGGCTGGCCGCCGAGATGCTGGGCTCCGGCGAACTCTCCAAAGCGTGGCCGCACGAACTCCAAACCCATTACGCGCGCGGGTTTTCGGTGGCCCGCCGGCTGGGATTGCTGTTGACCTTTCCGCGGTTCCTGCCTGCGGCCGGCCCGATCGGGATGCGCTCGACGGCGCTGATGGGTATCGCGGTTCGGGTGATGGGCAACCTGGTCACCGACGAGGACGCCGACTGGGTGGC
>JAVHWH010000188.1:0-35088 GCA_032159915.1 Mycobacterium sp. | reverse complement strand
AGCAGCAGCGTCGGAACGATCAGTCCCATCAGCCACAGGTAGCGCTTCTTGTCCTGCCATACCCGTGCGTTCGGATCTAATGCCGCGGTCATGTCGCCAACCTCCTTGTGAACCATCACACCTTGAGGTTGGACATTAGCGCGCTTGCCGTCAGCTGTCTAGACACAGACGGCCTTTTTGTAAAGCTCGTGCTTAGGCGCCACTTCGATCGCGGGCATCGCGCCTGGCCAGCACGGAGTTCCGGCGTCCGTAACCGGCGTAGATGACAACGCCCGCGAGCATCCAGATTCCGAATCGCACCCACGTCACGACGGTGAGGTTGACCATCAGCCAGATACAGGCGCCGACGGAAGCGACCGGAAGCAGCGGCACCAGCGGTGCCCGGAAGCCGCGTGGCAGCTCGGGCCGGGTACGGCGCAGGACGATGACACCGGCTGACACCAGCAGGAACGCGAACAGGGTGCCGACGTTGACCATTTCCTCCAGCTTGTCCGTCGGAAAAGCCGAGGCCGTCACAGCGACGAGCAACGCGACCAGCACGGTGATGCGAACCGGGGTGCCGCGGGCACCCGTCTTGGCCAGCGGCCGTGGCAGCAAGCCGTCGCGCGCCATCGCGAACAGCACCCGGCATCCGCCGAGCAGCAGCACCATCACCACGGTGGTCAAGCCGGCGAGCGCGCCGACCGAGATCAGTCCCGAAGCCCAGTGCACACCGTTGGCCGTGAAGGCAGTGGCCAGGTTGGCGTGAGGCCCGTCGCGGGTGGTCTTGAGTTGGGTGTAGGACACCATTCCGGACAACACCACCGACACCGCCACGTACAGCACGGTCACGATGCCGAGAGTGACGAGGATGCCGCGCGGGACGTCGCGCTGCGGGTTCTTGGTCTCCTCGGCCATGGTGGCCACGATGTCGAATCCGATGAACGCGAAGAACACGATCGAGGCGCCGGCCAACACCCCGTACCAGCCGTAGTGGCTGCTGTGCGCACCGGTGAACAGTGACAACAGCGATTGGTTGATACCGGATCCCGAGCGATCGGACTCGGGCGGCGGAATGAACGGCGAGTAGTTCGCGGCCTTGACGTAGAAGCTGCCGACGACGATCACCAGCACCACCACGGCGACCTTGATGGCGGTGACCACCATGGAGAAGTGCGACGACAACTTGGTGCCCAGTGCCAGCAGGGTGGCCACCAGCGCCACGATCAGCAGCGCACCCCAATCCAATTTGACCGGCCCGAGACTGATTGTGCCGCTGGCGAACCCGAACACCGTTTGCAGGTAGCTCGACCAGCCCTTGGCAACGACGGCGCCGCCGATCGCCAGCTCCAGCACCAGATTCCAGCCGATAGTCCAAGCGACGAACTCGCCAAATGTCGCGTAGGAGAACGTATAGGCGCTGCCGGCCACCGGCAGCATCGACGCGAACTCGGCGTAGCACAGTGCGGCGAGCCCACAAGTGGTGGCGGCGATCACAAACGAGATCCAGATCGCCGGCCCGGTGATATCGCCTGCGGTGGACGCGGTCACGGTGAAGATGCCCGCGCCAATCACTACCGACACCCCGAACACGCACAGGTGCCACCAACTCAGGTCTTTACGGAGCTGGGTATCTGGATCATCGGTATCAGCGATCGACTGCTCGATCGACTTGGTGCGCCATCGATCAGCCATGGCCCGGACAGTACCGAGTACGGTGGCCAGATGGGTGGGCTAAACAACAGAAAGCATGCTGTCGTAATTGGCGCGAGTCTCGCTGGACTGTGCGCGGCCAAGGTGCTGTCCGACTTCTACGAACGGGTCACGGTATTCGAGCGCGACGATCTTCCGGACACGCCGAGCAACCGCACCGCCGTTCCGCAGGGCCGCCACGTTCACCTGTTGATGGCCCGTGGCGCGATGGAGTTCGAGGGGCTGTTCCCCGGTTTGCTCGACGACATGGTGGCCGCCGGTGTGCCGATCCTAGAGAACCGGCCGGATTGCATCTACTTCGGCGCGGCCGGACATGTGCTCGGCACCGGGCACACCTTGCGCGACGAGTTCACCGCGTACGTGCCGAGCCGTCCGCAGCTGGAATGGCAGATCCGGCAACGTGTCCTGAAGATCGCCAACGTCGAGATCCAGCATCGTTCGGTGGCCCACCCGAAATTCGACGCCGATACCCAGCGGGTGACCGGGGTCTATCTCGACAGCGACGGCGGGGAAGACAGTGAGCCGGACTACGTGCCGGCCGACCTGGTGGTCGACGCCGCCGGCCGTGGCACCCGGTTACCGGTGTGGCTGGAACAGTGGGGATTTGAGCGCCCGCCCGAGAAGACGGTCGAGGTGGGCATCGGTTACGCGTCGCATCAGCTCCGGCTGCCGGAGGGGGCGGTTCGCGAGCGGGTAATCGTGGCCGGCGCGTCGCGTGAGCAACCGCTCGGGCTGGGCCTGCTCGGCTACGAGGACGGCACCTGGACGCTGACGACCTTCGGCGTCGGCAAAGTCGAACCGCCACATACTTTTTCGGAAATGATGGCGCTCACGAAAAAGATTCTGCCCGAACCCCTCGCGGCGGCGCTGCAGCAGGCCGAGCCGGTCGGTGAGCCGGCCTTCCACCGCTATCCCACCAGCCGGTGGCGGCGCTACCACAAACTGGAACGGTTCCCCGCCGGCATCCTGCCGTTGGGCGACGCGGTAGCCAGCTTCGACCCCACCTACGGGCAAGGCATGACGATGACCTCGCTGCAGGCCGGCCATCTGCGCCGGGCCCTGGCAGACGGGGCCGACGAACACTTGGCCCGTGACGTCAACCGCGCCACGGCGAAGACCACCTATCCGGTGTGGATGATGACCGCGATCGGCGACTTCGCCTTCCACCGTGCCAGCGGACCGATGCCCCGCTGGTACCGGCCGGTGGGCAGCCTGTTCGACCAGTTCCTCGGGGCGGCTGAGACGGATCCCGTTCTCGCCGAATGGTTTTTGCGCCGCTTCTCGTTGCTGGACAGTCTGTACATGGTGCCATCCACCGCACTGGTGGGCCGCACTATCCGGCACAACATGCGGCTGTGGCTCGCCGAGCGTCGCGCCGGGCGGCAGGAGCGCCGCGGCGCCCTGGTTTAGTTCCCACTCCCCGTCATCGTCGGCGGGGTCACAGGCCGACGGTGGCCCGGAAGATTTTCGTCGGCTCGTGCGCGAGTAGCCGGATCGGTCCGTCGTCGGCGGCCACCCACGCGGCGGCACCCCGGGTCAGCGTCAGCTTCCCGGACTTCCCGTGCACTGCCGTCGCACCTTCGATGCACACCAATATCTGCGGACCGTCATGACGTGACGGCGCGTCGACTTCATGGCCGATCTGGTCGTCACCCAGCTTGAGTATCGACGCCGCGAACTCGGCAGTGGGCGTGTCATAGAATGACGCGAGTCCGTCGGGGCGGATGTCCGCACGCAACTGGGCCTCGGTGGTCGGAGTGAAGTTCAGGACTCGCAGCAACTCGGGAACGTCGACGTGCTTGGGAGTCAGGCCTCCTCGTAACACGTTGTCCGAGTTGGCCATCACCTCCAGCCCGACGCCGCGTAAGTAGGCGTGCAGATTTCCGGCCGCCAGGTAGATCCCCTCGCCCGGAGCCAGGGTGATCCGATTGAGCAAGAGCGCGGCCAGCACGCCGGCGTCACCTGGGTACTGCTCTCCCAATTCCAGCACGGTTTTGGCTTCCGCCGCGAATTCTGTTGCACCGGAACTCAAGTAATGGATGGCGCCGTCCAGGACCGCGCTCACCAAAACGTCGATGTCGGGCTGGGGCGCGGTGATCCACGTGGTGAACAGCGCCCGCAGTCCGTCGGCGTCGGACTGGTCGTTCAGCAAATCGATGGACGGATCCAGATCAGATACCGCCAAAGCCTTGAACAGTTCGATGGTGTCGGCCGCCGGACGGAATCCGGCCAACGCCTCGAACTGATGCAGCGCCACCAGCAACTCGGGCTTGTGACTGGGGTCGGGATAGTTACGCACCGGCGAATTCACCGGGATGCCGAGTCGCTCCTCGCGCCGATAGCCCTCGGCTGCCTGCACGGAGCTGGGATGGGCCTGCAGCGACAGCGGCTCCTCGGCGGCCAGCACTTTGACCAGAAACGGCAGCGCGTCGCCGAACCGGGCGCGGGCCGCCGAACCGAGCTGGCCTTCGGGATCGTCGACCACGGCCTGCAGTAACGAGACCTCACCGTCGGGCTCTTTTAGCCAGGACGGGTCTCCCGGGTTAGCACCCAGCCAGAGCTCGGCCTCCGGGTGCGCCGCCGGTACCGGACGACCAGTGAACTCCGCGATGGCGGTCCGCGACCCCCACGCGTACGTCCGTATCGCTCCACGTAGCAACTGCACTTGGCATTACCTCAGAACCAGTTATCCCCGCACCAGCCGCAAATAAACCGCCGCCATCTCCAGCCGGACCGCCAATATGGCCAGCTGTTGCTCAGCGCGTTGGGCTCCGGGCCGCGCCGCGCGACCCTCCGGCGGATCCGGCACGTCCTCGGCGCCGACCACGTCGACGTCGTCGAACCCCGCAACCCGAGATTCCACCACCGGCCGCTCGGCATTCAGCGCCAGCACCACAATCCGGAGCCGGTCGGTGATCGGACCGTCGATCTCCTCGTCGTGAAACAGTGACTCCGTCGGGTCGGTGAAGGCCGCGCCGGACCCGATCCGCAGCGCGGTCAACGCGTCTGCCAAGCCGGTGGCGGCGGCCACTTCACTCGCGGCGCGCAACAGGACGCGGGACCCGTGCCGGGCCAGCGCCAAGGTCGCGGCGCAGTCGCCGACGAACACCACGCGGCGCCTGGCCATGCGATCGACCAGTGCCTTGGCCGGGTTGGTGAAGACTTCCCGGCCGGCGCTGTTGCGCAACGCCTCCGCGTCCAACTCGTCAGCCAGCGCGGCCAATTCCACCTGCATCCGGGGATCGACGCATTCCAGGACGGCCAAGCCGACGGCCAGGTATCGGGATAGACCGAGGTCACCGACGATCGGTAGCCGGGGTTCCAGCACCGCCACCCGACCGGCGGTCATGTCGCGCAGCGGGCCCTCGTAGGGCGCGGCGATCACGACCCGCGCACCACGTCGGACTCCGCTCGCGGCGGCACCGACAAGTGCCGGATCCCCGGGATCGTCGCCGGCCACAATCAGCACGTCCAGCGGTCCGATCCACGGCGGGGCCTCGGCGGCGATCACGATCGGCGCGGGCGCCGAACCGCCCGCCGTCGCGGCCAGCATGGTGCCCGCGGTCTCGGCGGCGCCCTGACCGGCTACCCAGATCACGGTGCGCGGCCGATCTTCGCCGCGCAACGAATCCAGCGCACCCTCGTCCAGGGCCGCCTTGACTGCCCGCACGTGGGCACCGGCCATCGACGCCGCGCGCAACAATCCGTCCCGGTCGGCCGCGAGCAGGCCTTCGGAGTCGTCGAGGTCGATCACGACCTGGGCCGCATTCACGTGACGACCTCCGGCTGGCTGGCCTGCCGGCGGATTTCCTGCGCAACCTGCCCGACCACCGCGTCGACGTCCTCGACACAGCGACCTTCTACGTTGAGCCGCAGTAGCGGCTCGGTGTTGGAGGTCCGGAGGTTGAACCAGCAGCCTTCGCCGAGGTCAACGGTTACGCCGTCGAGGTGATCGATCGAGTGGATCCGGCTGCCGAAGGCTTTGAGTACCGCTTCGACGCAGGATGCGGAGTCCTCGACAGTGAAGTTGATTTCGCCCGATGACTCGTAGCGCTGGTAGTCGGCGGTCAGTTCGGACAGCGGGCGCTGCTGACCGCCGAGCGCGGCAAGCACGTACAGCGCGGCCAGCATCCCCGAGTCGGCTCCCCAGAAGTCGCGGAAGTAATAGTGCGCGGAATGCTCGCCGCCGAAAATCGCCCCGGTTTCGGCCATCAGCCCCTTGATGTAGGAGTGCCCGACCCGTGAGCGCACCGGCGTGCCGCCACGTTCGATGACCAACTCCGGGACAGCGCGGGACGTGATCAGGTTGTGGATCACCGTCGCGCCGATCTCGCGGCCCAGCTCGCGGGCGGCCACCAGAGCGGTCACCGCCGACGGCGACACCGGCAGTCCGCGCTCGTCGATGACGAAGCACCGGTCGGCATCGCCGTCGAAGGCCAACCCGATATCGGCGCCACTGTCGCGAACGAACGCCTGAAGGTCGGCGAGGTTCGCCGGGTCCAACGGGTTGGCTTCGTGGTTGGGGAAGGAGCCGTCCAGTTCGAAGTACAGCGGCAGCACCGTGAGCGAGTCGATTGCGCCGAGCACCGCGGGCGCGGTGTGGCCCGCCATCCCGTTGCCCGCGTCGACCGCGACCCGCAATGGCCGCAAACCGTTGGTGTCGACCAGCGAGCGAAGAAAGTCGCCGTATTCGACCAGCACGTCTTTGTCGGTAACGGTTCCGGTGGTCTCGTTGTGCGCGGCCACGCCGGCGATGAGGTCGTCGCTGATGGTGGTCAGTCCGGTGTCGGCGCCCACCGGTTTGGCGCCGGCCCGACACAGCTTGATGCCGTTGTAGGCGGCGGGGTTGTGACTGGCGGTGAACATCGCGCCCGGGCAGTCGAGCAACCCGGAGGCGAAGTACAGCTGATCGGTCGAGGCCAGGCCGATGCGGATCACGTCTAGACCCTGACCGGTGACACCGTCGCCGAAGGCCGATGCCAAGGAGGGCGAGCTGTCGCGCATGTCGTAGCCGACGGCGACCTGGTGGGCACCTTCGGTGCGCATCAGCCGGGCGAATGCGCCGCCGAGGTCGCGAACGAATGACTCGTCGATTTCCGTGCCCACCAGACCGCGGACGTCATACGCCTTGATCACACGGTGAACAGCCGCAGCGGGCCGAGACATCGAAAAGGGCTCCTGACGACGATGGACAACTTGATTGTCAGCCTAATGGGAGTGGAAGCAGAGCGGCGCGGTCTGCTGATGCGGACAGCGCCGTTTATTGCTCGTGCTACTCGGAGGGGTCTGGGAGCACCCGAAGGTGCCCGCGGCGGCGGCCGTTGCCGGCTGGGCGCGCAGCGGTGGAGGTCAGTACACCGGCGGCCGGAGCCTCGGCAGCTGCGCTGGTGAACTGCCCGCTGGGCTCGTGGAATCCGTTGACCGCGGCACCGCCGGCGACCAGGTCGCGGCCCTCGCGCACGGCTTCGGCCAGCGCGATCAAGTCGTCTTCGTCGGGGTTGGTGGCCAACGGACCGGCGTGACGGACCAGCTCCCAGCCCCGTGGCGCCGTGATCCGGCTGGCGTGGCTGACGCACAGGTCCCAGGAGTGCGGCTCACTCGCGATGGCCAGCGGACCGACGACGGCCGTGGAGTCCGAGTACACGAAGGTCAGCGTCGCGACCGCATAATGCGGACACCCTGGCCGGCAGCAGCGACGCGGAACGTTCACGATCGAGAGGTTATCGTGCGAAAACGCCCGCACGGCGGCGGACACGCGCATTGTCCCGGGCCAGGATGCCCAACCGTTACCATCGCCGGGTGAGCGATTCGCGCAGCTCCCCGCGCGGCCGGCGCTCGACGGGCAAAAAGGTCTCGCGCCGCGGCCGGGACATGCGTGGTCCGCTGCTGCCGCCGACCGTGCCGGGATGGCGTAGCCGCGCCGAGCGCTTCGACATGGCGGTGCTCGAGGCCTACGAGCCCATCGAGCGGCGCTGGCAGGATCGGCTGTCCGGCCTCGACGTGGCGGTCGACGAGATTCCGCGGATTTCGGCGAAGGACCCCGCCAGTGTGCAGTGGCCGCCCGAGGTGGTCGCCGACGGGCCGATCGCACTGGCCCGGTTGATCGCTGCCGGCGTCGACGTCCGCGGCAGCGCTACACGTGCGCGAGTCGTGTTGTTCCGCAAGCCAATCGAACGCCGCGCGAAAGACACGGTCGAACTGGCTGAATTGCTGCATGAAATTCTGGTGGCTCAGGTGGCCACCTATCTGGATGTCGAACCGTCGGTCATCGACCCGACGTTGGAAGACGAATAGCGCGGGCAACCGCCAGCGCAGCGACGCCGGGCTCAGCGGGCCACCCGCTGTTCGGTGACCGCTTGCGGTCAGATGATTCCGCGTTTGAGGCGACGGCGCTCGCGCTCGGAGAGCCCACCCCAGATGCCGAACCGCTCGTCGTGCGCCAAAGCGTATTCGAGGCATTCGCTGCGAACCTCGCAGCCGAGGCAGATCTTCTTCGCCTCGCGGGTGGAGCCGCCCTTCTCAGGGAAGAACGCCTCTGGATCTGTTTGAGCACACAACGCACGGTCTTGCCACTGGTCGGTTGCTTCCTCCATGCCCTCGAATTCGTCTTCGAGGGTGTCGGGAACCAAACTCAAATGGGGCCTTGGGGATACCCCTGTCAACGGCAGACCGGGCGCGGCGTGCGAGGTTCCTCCCATTAGCCCCCGAAGGTGTTCATAGGACATGCTCCGCCTCCTCACCTGGATTTGTAGATCGCGAATGTGACCACTGTTCTGAAGTCGGCCATCTCGATTCGAACATTTGATCGAATCTCGGTCTGCGACACCAAATCCGGCTCACCGACCGAAATGACACTGCTGTGATTACACACGGGTAAGAGTCGATTCGCAAGCGATTCGGCAGATTTCCATACCATCTCGTGATCAATTATTTGCGACACTGAGGCCGATGCGGGCGTGGCGTGTCGGTCACACCAGTCACACAAGGCATTCCAGCACCATGCCAGCGGGTCGATCACCGGACTCACCTCGGGGTCTGCGTCACGGCCGCGCGTACTGTCGTGCGGTGTGAAGGTGACGGTTCTGGTCGGCGGGGTTGGCGGCGCGCGCTTCCTGCTCGGAGTGCAGCAGTTGCTCGGCCTCGGCCAATTCGCTTCCAGCTCTGTGCCTGCCGGTGAGCACGACCTGACGGCGATCGTCAACATCGGCGATGACGCCTGGATGCACGGCGTGCGCATCTGTCCCGACCTCGACACCTGCATGTACACCCTGGGTGGCGGCGTCGACCCAGAGCGCGGCTGGGGCCATCGCAACGAAACCTGGCACGCCAAAGAGGAACTCACCCGATACGGGGTGCAACCGGACTGGTTCCAGCTCGGCGATCGAGACCTGGCGACCCATCTGGTGCGCAGCCAGATGCTGCGGGCCGGCTACCCGCTATCCCAGGTGACCGCTGCGTTGTGTGACCGCTGGCAACCCGGCGCGCGGCTGCTTCCGGCCAGCGACGACCGTTGCGAGACGCACGTCGTCATCACCGATCCCGACGACGGCAGTCAGCGCGCGATCCACTTCCAGGAGTGGTGGGTGCGCTACCGCGCGCAGTTGCCAACTCACAGTTTCGCGTTCGTCGGCTCCGAAAAAGCCCGTGCCACAACGGATGCTACCGATGCCATCGCCGACGCCGACGTCGTTCTGATAGCGCCGTCGAATCCGGTGGTGAGCGTCGGGGCGATCCTGGCCGTGCCGGGGATCCGGGCGGCGCTGCGGTCCACCGGTGCCCCGGTGGTGGGCTACTCCCCGATCATCGACGGAAAACCGTTGCGCGGGATGGCCGACCAGTGTCTGAAGGTCATCGGCGTGGAGTCGACCGCGGAGGCGGTCGGCCGGTACCACGGCGCGCGGACCGGAACCGGAATCCTGGATTGCTGGATGATTCACGAGGGCGACCGCGCCGACATCGACGGCATTGCGGTGCGATCGGTGCCGCTGCTGATGACTGATCCGGTGGCAACTGCGGCAATGGTCGG
This sequence comes from Mycobacterium sp., assembly GCA_032159915.1. Taxonomy (GTDB): domain Bacteria; phylum Actinomycetota; class Actinomycetes; order Mycobacteriales; family Mycobacteriaceae; genus Mycobacterium. The sequence goes on along the minus strand of JAVHWH010000188.1, from coordinate 25,370 downwards.
CGCCGGGCTGGATCTCGCGGGCGTGGCAGTGTGAGCGACTCGACAGCGACGCCCGAACACGGCACCGCGTCACCGATCGAGATCCTGCCGGTGACCGGACTTCCCGAGTTCCGCCCTGGCGACGACCTCGGTGCTGCGCTCGCGGCGGCCGCGCCCTGGCTACGCGACGGTGACGTCCTGGTGGTCACCAGCAAGGTGTTATCCAAGTGCGAAGGGCGTCTGGTGCCCGCGCCGGAAGATCCTGAAGCGCGAGACACGTTGCGCCGCAAACTCGTCGACGCCGAGTCGGTTCGGGTGCTTGCCCGCAAGGGTCGAACGCTGATCACCGAGAACGCACTGGGCATCGTGCAGGCCGCGTCCGGCGTGGACGGGTCCAACATCGGCACCGACGAACTGGCGCTGCTGCCTGTTGATCCCGACGGTACTGCGGCATCGTTGCGGGCAGGCCTGCGCGAGAGTCTCGGCGTCACCGTCGGCGTCGTCGTCACCGACACGATGGGCCGGGCATGGCGTAACGGCCAGACCGATGCCGCCGTGGGCGCGGCTGGGGTCTCGGTGCTGCACGGCTACGCCGGCGCAGTCGACCGGTACGGCAACGAACTGGTGGTCACCGAAGTCGCGGTCGCCGACGAGATCGCCGCGGCGGCCGATCTGGTCAAGGGCAAGCTGACCTCGATACCGGTGGCCGTGGTGCGCGGGCTTCCCGCCGGCGCGGTGACCGAAACTGACTCCACTGCAAGGGATCTCGTGCGGTCGGGTTCCGATGACCTGTTCTGGCTGGGCACCGCCGAAGCCGTGGAGCTGGGCCGCCGGCAGGCCCAGCTGCTGCGCCGTTCGATCCGCCAATTCAGCGACGATCCGGTGCCGCCACAGCTGATCGAGGACGCGGTCGCCGAGGCGCTGACCGCGCCCGCACCGCATCACACCCGGCCGGTGCGCTTCGTCTGGCTGCAGACGCAGTCCGTTCGCGACCGCCTGCTCGAGCGGATGCGCGACAAGTGGCGCGCCGACCTGACCGCCGACGGCAAGCCCGCCGACGCCGTGGAGCGCCGGGTGGCCCGCGGTCAAATCCTCTACGACGCGCCCGAAGTCGTGATCCCGTTTTTGGTGCCCGATGGCGCGCACAGCTATCCCGACGCCGCGCGCACCGATGCCGAGCACACCATGTTCACCGTCGCGGTCGGAGCGGCCGTCCAGGCGCTGCTGGTGGCGCTGGCGGTACGCGGCGTGGGCAGCTGCTGGATCGGGTCGACGATCTTCGTCGCCGATCTGGTCCGCGCCGAACTCGATCTGCCCGACGACTGGGAGCCGTTGGGCGCCATCGCAATTGGCTACGCTGAGCAACCGTCGACTGAACCTCGCGAACCTGTCACCGTCAACGATCTGCTGGTGCGCAGGTGAGCGTTCGCGACTCGGCGATCGCACTGCTGACCGACTGGCAACCACCGAATCGCTCGCAGGATTCGCTGCGCAACGCGGTGCTGGCGTTTTTGGACGCGCGGGAAGATGCCTGCCTTCGCGCCTGCGTACCAGGCCACATCACGGCATCGGCGTTGGTTCTCGACGACACCGGTCGCCAGGTGTTGTTGACGCTGCATCCGCGGCTGGGCCGGTGGGTTCAACTGGGGGGCCACTGTGAGGAATCGGACTCCGACATCCTGGGCGCGGCGCTGCGGGAGGCCACCGAAGAGTCCGGCGTTGAGGGCCTACGGATCTTCCCCGACCTGGCCGCAATCAACGTCCACGCGCTGACCTGCTCGCTGGGCGTGCCGACCCGTCACCTCGATCTGCAATTCGTCGCGCAGGCGCCGCCGGGAGCGCAGATCACCGTCAGCGACGAGTCGGTTGACTTGCGCTGGTGGCCGATCGACGGGTTGCCCGAGGGCACCGACGAAGCGCTGGCCTACCTCGTGCAGAGCGCTGTTCGAGCGTAAAGCTGGTTTCACGCTCGTGGCCGAGCGTGAAGTTAGCCGCACATTCGGCCGATCAAAGCCTCACACGTCGCTGGAGTAGCGGATCCCGCCGTCGGGAATGTGCACACCGGGCCACACCCGCGCCCCACGCAGCAGCTCGCAACGGGCACCGATGTCGGCACCGTCGCCGATGACGCCGTCACGGATCAGTGCCCGCGGACCGATGCGCGCGCCGAACCCGATGATCGATCGCTCGATCACGCAGCCGGCTTCGATGCGCACCCCGTCGAAGATGACCGCGCCGTCCAACCGTGCGCCAGGCCCGATTTCGGCGCCGCGACCGACAACCGTGCCGCCGATGAGCAGTGCGCCAGGCGAGACCGCGGCGCCGTCGTGCACCAACTGCTCGCCGCGATGGCCGCCCAACGCGGGCGATGGGGCGATGCCGCGTACCAGGTCGGCCGATCCGCGGACGAAGTCCTCCGGGGTGCCCATGTCCCGCCAATAGCTGGCGTCGACGAAGCCGCACACCTTGATTCCGTCGGACAGCAGCGCCGGGAACACCTCACGCTCGACCGATACCTCGCGACCGCGCGGGATGCGATCGATGGTCTTGCGGGAGAACACGTAGCAGCCGGCATTGATCTGGTCGGTCGGCGGATCCTCGGTCTTCTCCAAAAATGCTGTAACGCGGCCATCTTCGGTCGGCACGCAGCCGAAAGCCCGGGGGTCACCGACCCGCACCAGGTGCAGAGTCAGGTCGGCCTGGTGCTCATTGTGGTAGTCCAGCAGTTGCCCGAGATCTGCCCCGGAGAGCACGTCGCCGTTGAACACCAACGCCGTGTCGTGCCGCAAGTAGCCTGCAACGTTGGCGATTCCGCCGCCGGTGCCTAGTGGAGTCTGCTCGGTCACGTAGTCGATCTGCAGCCCCAGCTTGGAGCCGTCGCCGAATTCCGCCTCGAAAACCGACGGCTTGTACGACGTTCCGAGAATCACATGGTCGATCCCGGCTGCAGCGATCCGCGACAGCAGGTGGCTCAGGAATGGCAGCCCGGCCGTCGGCAACATCGGCTTGGGCGCCGACAGCGTCAACGGCCGCAGCCGGGTGCCTTTGCCGCCCACCAGAACGACGGCATCAACCTGCCGGGCCATCAGCGCCGCTCCTCCCCATCGCTTCCGCTCTGCATCGTCGCCGGCTGGGCCATCAGCGCCGCCCCTCTCGAGAATTGCGCACCATCAAACGCGACCGCACCGCCAGACCGGCCCGAAATCCCCAGCGCAGCGGAGCACGCCAACGACCAGAATGCCGGTCGGCGAGGTAGATGTAGGTGCTTTTGTGATGCACGGCCAAATTGCGCGACGACTCCCGCGCGGTGGCGTGACCCTTGTGGTGCAGTACTTCCGCCGTCGGCACGTAGACGTTGAGCCAGCCGGCCCGGCCCATCCGATCGCCGAGGTCGACGTCCTCCATGTACATGAAGAAGCGTTCGTCGAAGCCGCCGATCTGCTCGAAGGCCGCGCGGCGCACCAGTAGGCACGACCCGGACAGCCAGCCGACCGGCCGCTCGCTGGGCTCCAGCCGCTCCTGTCGGTATGCCGCAGACCAGGGATTCTTCTTCCACAGCGGTCCGAGTACCGCGTGCATTCCGCCTCGGATGAGGCTGGGTAGCTGGCGCGCCGACGGATACACCGACCCGTCGGGGTCGTGGATCAACGGACCCAACGTGCCCGCGCGGGGCCAGCGCGCCGCGGCGTCCAGCAGCGCGTCGATGCTGCCCGGACCCCACTGCACATCCGGGTTGGCCACCACGATCCACTCGTCGGCGTCCCCCAACTGGGCGATCGCGCGGTTCACCGCGCTGCCGTAGCCGAGGTTGGCCCCGGTGGAGTACAGCCGCACGCCCGGGTAGCGCTGCACCGCGGCCTGAGGTGTTCCGTCGGTCGAGCCGTTGTCAGCCATCAGGACGCTGACTGGTCGCTCGGTGGCGTGCGACAACGAGGCCAGAAACCGGTCCAGATGCACGCCCGGGGAATAGGTCACCGTGACCACCGGTAGGACGTCACTCACGCGTTGAGATTAGCGGTCAGCCGTCGAGCCGGACGGACAGCGCCTCAGCAAGCGCGTCCCGCCACGGCCGCAGCGGCGACAAGCCGGCGTCCTGCGACTGCCGACCGGACAGCGCCGAGTACGCCGGTCGCCTGGCCGGCCGCGGGTTGTGGTCGCTGCTCACCGGCCGCACCCGCTCGGGGTCGGTGCCGAGGATGTCGAACACCGCGCGGGCCTGTCCGCAACGGGTGACCTCACCTCGGTTGGCGGCGTGCACGATGCCGTTCGGTGCCGCCACGCCACCGTCGGCCACCTCGAGCAACGCGCTCACCAGGTCAGCGACGTAGGTGGGCGAGCCGGTCTGGTCGTCCACCATGTCGACGACGCCGTCGCCGGCGGCCAGTCTGCGCATGACCGCGACGAAGTCCTTACCGTTTCCGCCGGTATAGACCCACGCGGTGCGGACCACCACAGCCTGCGGCAGCGCCGCCAGCACAGCCTGTTCGCCGGAGAGCTTGCTCTGCCCGTAGACGCTCAGCGGCCGGGTGGCGTCATCCGGCTCGTAGGGTCGTGGCGCCGCGTCGCCGAAGTCACCGTCGAATACGTAGTCGGTGGAAATGTGCACCAGCTGGGCCCCGGCCCGCGCGCACGCCTGCGCGATGTGTTCCGGGCCGACCGCGTTGATCGCGTACGCCCGCTCCCGGTCGCGTTCGGCGTCGTCGACTGCGGTGTAGGCCGCACAGTTGATCACCACGTCACCGGCCTGGACGATCTCCTGGGCACGGCGTGGATCGGCGATGTCCCACTGCGACGAGGTCAGCGCGAGCACGTCGCGGCCCTGCCGGCTTGCCTCGGCGGCCAGCGAGCTGCCGACCTGTCCGCCGGCGCCGGGGATCACGATTCTGCTTGGCATGGGTCTCAAGTCTGGCACGCCGACACCCGGCTACCGGAGTTACTGCTGTTACGCAAGTAACCTGTTGTGATGCCTGAGCAAAGGGTGGTTCGCGTGATCGCCACCGTGACCGCCGTCCTGGTCGTCCTGGTGACCGGGGTGGCGTGGAGCAAAGTGCGCTCCTTCGAGGACGGGATCTACCACGTCTTCGCGCCGTCGCTGGGACACGGTGGCGATGACGGCGCGCTCGACATCCTCCTGGTCGGCATGGACAGTCGCACCGACGCGCACGGCAACCCGCTCAGTGCGCAGGAACTGGCGTCGCTGCGCGCCGGCGACGAGGTGGCCAGTAACACCGACACGATCATCCTGGTCCGCATCCCCGACAACGGGACGTCGGCCACCGCGATCTCGATTCCCCGCGACACCTATGTGTCGGCGCCCGGATTGGGCAAGACCAAGATCAACGGCGTGTACGGCCAGACCAAGGAAGAGAAGCGGGTCAGCCTGGTCGAATCCGGCGCCGCGGCCGAGGAGGCCGAGCGCGAGGGCACCGAGGCCGGGCGCGAAGCGCTGATCAAGACCGTCGCCGAACTGACTGGTGTCACCGTCGACCATTACGCCGAGATCGGACTGCTGGGCTTCTCACTGATCACCGACGCGCTCGGCGGAGTGAACGTCTGCCTCAAAGCGCCGGTGTTCGAACCGATGTCGGGCGCCGACTTCCCGGCCGGGCCACAGAAGCTCAACGGCCCGCAAGCGCTCAGCTTCGTCCGCCAGCGTCACGAGCTGCCGCGCGGCGACCTGGACCGGGTGGTGCGCCAGCAGGTGGTGATGTCGTCGCTGGCCCATCAGGTGATCTCCGGCAAGACGCTGTCCAGCCCGTCCACGATGAACCGGCTGCAGTCCGCCATCCAGCGCTCGGTGGTGCTGTCATCCGGTTGGGACATCATGGATTTCGTGAACCAGCTGCAGAAGTTGGCCGCCGGCCGGATCGCGTTCGCCACCATCCCGGTGCTCGACGAATCCGGCTGGAGCGACGACGGCATGCACAGCGTGGTGCGCGTCGACCCGCACCAGGTCCAGGAGTGGGTCGGCGGCCTACTGCAGGATCAGGCCAAGGGCAAGACCGAGGAACTCACCTACGCGCCCGGCAAAACCAGTGCCAGCGTCCTCAACGACACCGACATCAACGGGCTTGCCGCATCGGTGTCAGAAGTGTTGAACGCCAAGGGATTCGGCACCGGCAAGGTCGGCAACAACGATTCCGGGCACGTGAAGAGTAGCCAGGTCCAGGCCGCCAGCGCCCAGGATCTGGGCGCACAGGCCGTCGCCAAAGAGCTCGGCGGGCTGCCCGTCGTCGCGAACACGTCGGTACCGCTGGGTTCGGTGCGGGTGGTGCTCAGCAGTGACTACACCGGCCCGGGTTCTGGCCTCGGTGACGGCGGCCCCAAGCTGGCGGCCGCCACCCACTCCGGGTCGCCGAACTCCGACGCTCCCCCGCCCTCGCCGATTCTGACGGCGGGCTCCGATCACCCCGAGTGCGTGAACTGACTGCACCGATGAACCTCAGCGCAGCGATCCTGGATCCGATGCTGCGCGCCGACCCGGTCGGACCGCGCATCACCTACTACGACGACGCAACCGGCGAGCGCATCGAATTGTCCGCCGTCACGCTGGCCAACTGGGCCGCCAAGACCGGCAATCTGCTGCGTGACGAGCTGGGCGGCGCAGCGGGCAGCCGGGTGGCCGTGCTCCTGCCGGCGCATTGGCAGACCGCAGCGGTGCTGTTCGGGGTGTGGTGGATCGGCGCCGAGGCCGTGCTCGACCCCGCCGCAGATGCCGACATCGCTTTCTGCACCGCCGAGCGGCTCGAGCAGGCCGACGGCACCGGCGCCGGCGAGGTGGCAGTGCTGTCGCTGGACGCGTTCGGCCGCCCGGTACCCGATCTGCCGATCGGGGTCACCGACTACGCGACCGCGGTGCGGGTGCACGGCGACCAGATCGTCGCCGAGCAGAGTCCTGGCCCGGCACTGGCCGGCAGGTCCGCCGACGAGATAATCAACGCCTGCCGAAAAGCCTCGGCTGCAAGAGGTTTGACGGCGACCGACCGGGTGCTGTCGACCGCGTCCTGGCATACGCCGGACGACGTGGTCGACGGCCTGCTGAGCGTGCTGTCGGTCGGCGGGTCGTTGGTGTACGTCGCCAACCCCGATCCGGCCGCGCTGGCGCGCAAGACCGAGACCGAGAAGGTCACCCGCACGCTCTAGCCGCTGCCGCCCCAGGAGTCTCGTCGAGACAGCGGTGCACTTTTTGCCCGCCTCGCAGCGAAAGCGATGCGGCTTTCGCTCGGAGGTGGGCACATCGGATGCCCGCCCATCGCTGGTGCTCTTGTGACGGTTGCGATTTTGGCTGCTGTCGTCGACCGATTCATGTTGATATCGCTATATGTGGATGTTAACGTCGAGCGAAGGCCGGAATCGGGCCGTAGGACATAACGGGAGGACGTTTCGCGATGGTGGTGCAAGGCCTACTGGGAAAGGCGGCCGGCACGGTGGTGACCGGCCTGGTCGGCGTCAGCGCCTACGAAGTCCTGCGCAAGGCCATGGCCAAGGCCCCGCTGCACGAGGCTGCGGTGTCCGCCACGGAGTGGAGCCTGCGCGGCACTCGACGGGCCGAGGAGGCGGCCGAGTCAGCCCGGCTGAAGCTGGCCGACGTGGTGGCCGAGGCCCGCGAGCGCATTGGTGAGGAGGCTCAGCCTCCGGCCATCGGCGACCTCGATCACGACCACGAGCACTGATCGCCGCGATGACGGTGGCGGTGTGCCCTGACTTAGCGGTCGTGTCGGACGCGGCCGGGCGCATGCGGGTCAAAGTGCCTTGGGTGCGCGCGAATTCGCGACGTGCGGTCGCCGTGGAAGAAGCGGTCGATCGCCAACACGGCGTTCGGGCCGTGCATGCCTATCCACACACCGGCTCGGTCGTCGTCTGGTATTCGCCGAAGCGCTGCGATCGCGACCAGGTGCTGGCGGCCATCGCCGAAGCCGAACACGTTGCCGCCGAGCTCATTCCGGCGCGCACGCCACGATCGTCGGACATCCGCAACACCGAAGTCCTGCGGATGGTGATCGGCGGCGCGGCGCTGGCCCTGCTCGGCGTGCGGCGCTACGGTTTCAACCGCCCTCCGCTGCTGGGCCCGTCCGGCCAGTTGGTCGCGACCGGCGCCACGGTGTTCATGGGCTACCCGTTCCTACGCGGCGCGTTGCGTTCGCTGCGGTCCGGACGCGCGGGCACCGACGCGTTGGTGACAGCCGCGACCGTCGCGAGCCTGGTGTTACGCGAAAACGTCGTCGCGCTGACCGTGCTGTGGCTGCTGAATGTCGGTGAGTACCTACAGGATCTGACGCTGCGCAGAACCCGGCGGGCCATCTCGGACCTGCTGCGAGGTACCGCCGATACCGCGTGGATCCGCCTCGAGGACGGCAGCGAGGTCCAAGTGCCTGCCGACACCGTCCAGATCGGCGACGACGTCGTGGTCCACGACCACGTGGCCATACCGGTGGACGGTGACGTGGTCGACGGCGAGGCCGTTGTCGACCAGTCCGCGATCACCGGCGAGACGCTGCCGGTCAGCATCGTGGCCGACTCCGCCGTGCACGCCGGCTCGGTGGTGCTGCGCGGACGCCTGGTGATTCGCGCCCGCGCGGTCGGCAACCAGACCACCATCGGGCGCATCATCTCCCGCGTCGAAGAGGCTCAACACGACCGGGCGCCGATCCAGACTGTCGGCGAGAACTTCTCCCGTCGCTTCGTGCCGATCTCGTTCATCGTCTCGGCGGCCACGCTGGTGCTGACCGGAGACGTCCGGCGTGCGATGACGATGCTGCTGATCGCCTGCCCGTGTGCGGTGGGCCTGTCGACCCCGACCGCGATCAGCGCGGCGATCGGCAACGGCGCACGCCGCGGCATTCTGATCAAAGGCGGCTCGCACCTCGAGCAGGCCGGCCGGGTCGACGCGATCGTCTTCGACAAGACCGGGACACTGACGGTTGGCCGTCCGGTGGTCACGAATATCATTGCGCTGCACGATGATTGGCAGCCAGAACAGGTGCTCGCCTACGCCGCGAGCTCGGAGCTGCACTCCCGGCACCCGCTGGCCGAGGCGGTGATCCGCTCCACCGAAGAACGTCGAATCACCATTCCGCCGCACGAAGAATGCGAGGTGCTGGTCGGTCTCGGCATGCGGACCTGGGCCGACGGCCGGACGCTGCTGCTGGGCAGTCCGTCGCTGCTGCGCTCGGAGAACGTCGCCGTCTCCCAGGAGGCTTCTGACTGGGTCGACAAGCTGCGTCGCCAGGCGGAGACCCCGCTGCTGCTAGCGGTGGACGACACGCTGGTCGGACTGATCAGCCTGCGCGACGAGGTCCGCCCCGAAGCTCTCGACGTACTGAAGCAACTGCGAGGCAACGGGATTCGGCGCATCGTCATGCTCACCGGCGATCACCCCGACATCGCGACAGTCGTTGCGGCCGAACTCGGCATCGACGAGTGGCGTGCCGAGGTGATGCCCGAAGACAAGCTGCAGGTGGTGCGCCAACTTCAGGACGAGGGTTACATCGTCGGGATGGTCGGCGACGGTATCAACGACGCCCCGGCGCTGGCCGCAGCGAACATCGGCATTGCGATGGGGCTGGCGGGCACCGACGTCGCCGTCGAAACCGCCGACGTCGCACTGGCTAACGACGACCTACGGCGCCTGCTCGACGTCGGTGACCTGGGCGCCCGCGCGGTCGAGGTGATCCGGCAGAACTACGGCATGTCGATTGCCGTCAACGCAGCCGGGTTGCTGATCGGTGCCGGCGGCGCGCTGTCGCCGGTGCTCGCCGCGATTCTGCACAACGCGTCGTCGGTGGCCGTCGTCGCGAACAGTTCACGTCTGATTCGCTACCGTTTGGACTAGTTAGGTCCGGCGAAACACTCGATTGCTGAAAGAAGGCCTTACGTGTCATCGACCCCGCTCGACCCTATTGCCAGCGAACGGCTCTCGCACGCCGACAAAGTTTTCACGTCGGACCTGTCCATCAGCGAATTCGCACTCCTGCACGGGGCAGGTTTCGAGCCGCTCGACCTCGTGATGGGTGTCTCGGTCTACCACGTGGGCTATCAGTTCACCGGTATCCGGCAACAGTCCGAGTTACCGGTGCTCACCGAGGCGACGTATCGCGCACGCTGGAATGCCATGGCCCGCATGCAGGCCGAAGCCGACGCGCTGGGCGCCGACGGCGTCGTCGGTGTTCGCCTGGAGTGGCGCCAGCACGGCGCCGAAGGAGAGCACCTGGAATTCATCGCGGTCGGTACCGCGGTCCGCTACACCGCCAAACCCGGGTCGTTTAGGCGAACCAACGGTCAGGCCTTCTCCAGCCACTTGTCGGGACAGGACATGGCGACGCTGCTTCGATCGGGTTATGCGCCGGTGGCATTCGTCATGGGCAACTGCGTCTTTCACATTGCGGCACAAGGCTTTATGCAGACTCTGCGGCAGATGGGCCGCAACACCGAGATGCCGCAATGGACGCAAGGCAACTACGAGGCGCGTGAATTGGCCATGTCGCGCATGCAAAGCGAAGCCGAGCGCGACGGCGCGTCCGGAGTCGTCGGTGTTCATTTCGCCATCCAGAACTACGCCTGGGGCTACCACACGGTCGAATTCTACGCCGCCGGAACGGCGGTGCGGCGCAGTGGCACCGCCGAAACCATCTCGCCGTCGTTCGTGCTCGCCATGAACGACTGATGGCCGATTTCGATGCCGAACGAGTGAGCCGCACGGTCAGCCGCGCGCTGGCCGGACCGGGTGGAATTGCGTTAATTCTCAACGTCTTTGGCGGAGTGCCCGGCGTGACGCACGTCGCCGCGCGCCGGGGAGTTTTCACCTCGCGATCCGCCCGGCTACACATCGCCGACTGGCGCTACGAGGTGACCCGCGACGGCCGGCTGATGGCGGCACACGTGGTCGGCGGCATCGTGATCGGTGAAGAGGTGCTGCTGGCGGACGCCGTGGGGCCGCATCTGGCCCGCTCCCTCGGGCAGCTGGTCGCCCGCCACGGCGCTGCGGTCGTTCCCCACGTCGACGCGGCGGTCGATGCGTTGAGCGCCGGCTCAGGGTGACCCGGCCGCGGTCTGTGGTGGTCGCGGCGCTCGCCGAACTCGGCGACGTCAGCGGGTATTTCGCGCTGGGCACCGGAGCGGTCAATGACGGCTGGCGTCCGGTCGGGCACCTCTACGACGACACCGCACTGCTCTCCGAGATCGTCGGGCGGGTCAAAGCACGCATTGACGTCACCGAGCAGCGCGTCGCGGTATCGACGTTCTACTTGGGCTTCGCCGCTCGGCTGTGGTCGATCGGATTGGGCATGCTCGCCGGCTACCGGATGGTCGTCGACCTGGCACCCGAGCAGCTGTTGTTTCGGGAGAGCGACGGTGGGATCGCGCTGCACCTCGAGCATCCCGTTGTTCAGCGACGCGACGATCTTCCCGCCGCATTGGCCGACATGGTGCTCGACACACATCTCGGCCCGCTGGCCGCGGCGTTGCGCCGGCTCGGCCCGATATCGGCAGAGTTGCTGCAGGGCAATGCGGCCTCAGCCCTGCTCGGTGCCGCGCAAGTCTTCGATCGCGACCGCGCGACGACGTCAGGATGGGAACTGGCTCGCCAGCTGTGCGCCGATCAACGATTACGCGCAGCAGTCGTTTTCGCCGATACCGGCTACCGCCGCACCAGCTGCTGCTTGTATTACCGCACGCCGCACGGCGGCCTCTGCGGAGATTGCGCCCTGACGGGGGTGCCGGAAAGGGAACGCGTTGACCGAATTTAGCCCCGCAATCCGCAGTACCGAGGACAACGGCCGCGAGCAAGTGTGGCCGCTGCCCACCGACGAGCAGAGTCTTCTCGACCTCATCCAAGTGTGCTTCCAGGAGTATTGGGACGACATCTGGTTCGGCGTACTGGTAGAGGGCGCAGCGTGGGAGGTCGCCGCTCCCAACCCGCCCAAACGCATCTCGATGTACGACGGATATGCGACCGTCGACTTCGGTCGCTGGCACTTTCACCTGTGCATCGGCGAGCACCGGGAAAGTGGCCCCGAGCTCGGCCGGATCCGTCGGTGCGCCCGCGCCGAGCTGTATCGCCGAATCGGCAGCGACGGCTGCCCGACGTCGTGGGGCGCTCGCCTGTTCAACGGCCGCAATGACCAATTGATGACGCTGATGCTGCCCAGCCCGTTCCTGACCAACGAGCAGCAGATGCGAGACGAGCCGGTCTGGTCGCAGCTCGAGCTGTGGGACCGCCTACGAGCCCGGTATCTGGGATTGGATCCAGACCCACTGGATCGTTCCGGCAAAGGCTTCCGTCACGGCTGAAACGGGCGGTTGACCCGGTCAGCAGCAGTCTTCGCCGCGCCAGGCCTTGACGCCCTGCCAGATCGCCGCAGCGGCGATGCCCAGACCGATGGCCGGGTCGAACCACCAAATGCCCGGCCAGATTGCGGCGACCGCCAGACCAGCCAAGACGGCAGCAGCCTGCGCGCCGCACAGGTAGTTTTGCGTGCCTTCGCCCGCGGTGGCCGCCGAGCCCAGCCGGTCGGCAAGCGAATGCTTGGCCCGGCCCAACAGCGGCATCACGACCAGCGAGGCGGCGGTCAACCCGATACCGATCACCGACGTCTCGGCGTGATGCTCCCCGAGCAGGTGGTGGACAGACTCTGCGGCGATGTAGGGAGCGGTCAGCCAGAACGACCACGCGACACCGACCTGCGCGCGGCGCTCGGCGGTCGCCGAGGCGGTGCGCGAGCCGGAGAAACGCCAGGCGACCATTGCGCTGGCCAGCGCCTCCGGCAGGCTGCCCAGCGCCCACCCGGTCAGCGCGACCGAGCCGACCGAGAGGCCCTGCCAGAGCCCGACGACGCCCTCGGTGAGCATTACGACCATGCTGACCCAGGCCAGCCGCCACGCCCATTTCGCACCGTGCTGCCAGTGCGAGTCATGCGCGACGGCGTGTCCGTGCCCGCTATCGCCGCAGCGGGCGTCGGCGAGGAGGCCGGCCTGATCGCCCATCGAACGGGATTCGGTCACCCAGCGATGTTAGGTCACGCTCCGACGCAGGCCAGCCGGCACACCGTCAGGAAGGCGCCAAGGGTCGCTTCATGGTGCAGACGATGCTCCACTCGAAATAGAACTCGCCGCCCTTGTCGTAGCCGGCGAAATGGTGCGAGACCTGGACGCGCTGCACCGACGAATTCACCACCTCCCAGCCCTCCAAGCCGTGAGCGTTGGTGTGCCGGTTCGCTTCGTCGATGACGACGTGCAGCGACGAGTTGGTCACGCTGATGAAAGTGGTCTCCCACCGCGGTGCAGACCAGCTGCCGTCGGATGCCACCGCTGAAGCCGGCACAGGGGAAGGTGCGCTCATGGCCGTACCCTATGCGGCCGGAAACCCGGGAAAGTGAATGAAACTTGACCGGCGCGTTAAGTGATGTCGCCGAATTCCGGCTCACGCGAACAGTGTGACCGCTGAGGGCCGAATCACGCTCGGGCTCAACACCACAAGGTAGTTCCCAGTATCGACTGGCTACTCTGGCTGGCATGGCGCGTAGTGAGAACGACACCTGGGACCTGGCAACGAGTGTGGGAGCGACCGCCACGATGGTGGCCGCCGGTCGAGGCCGGGCCACCCTGGCCGGCCTCATCGACGATCCGTTCGCCGAGCCACTGGTGCGCGCGGTCGGTGTCGACTTCTTCACCCGCTGGGCGAACGGCGAGATCAGCGGCGACGAGGTCGACATTCCGGGCCACCCCTGGGGCATGCAACCGATGACCGACCTGCTCGCGGTCCGCACCCGACTGATCGACCGATTCGTCGCCGATGCCACGGCATCCGGCATTCGCCAGGTCGTGATTCTGGCCTCCGGCCTGGACGCCCGTGGCTACCGGCTGCCGTGGCCCGCCGACACCGTGGTGTTCGAGATCGACCAGCAGCAGGTCACGGACTTCAAGACCGCGACGCTGGCCGCCGCGGGTGCCGAGCCCCAGGTAGACCTGCGGGCAGTGCCGATCGATCTGCGCGACGACTGGCCCGCGGCGCTGCGACAGGCGGGTCTGGACACCGAGCGGCCGACCGTCTGGGTCGCCGAAGGTCTGCTGGCCTTCTTGCCCCCGGAGGCTCAAGATCGCCTGCTGGACAACATCACCGAGCTCAGTGCCCCGGGCAGCCGACTGGTCGTCGAAATCTTCTTGAGTTCACCGGAGTCGCTGGAGGTCATGCACGCGTCGTCGGAGAAGTGGTATCAGCACGGCCTCGACGCTCGCCTCGATGACCTGTGGTACGGCGGCGAACGCCACGACGTCGCGTCTTACCTGGAAGAGCGCGGCTGGCAGACGACCAGGCACCCGTCCCGGCAATTGCTGGCCGATGCCGGGTTACCCGTGCCGGAGCGCAACGACGGCCAGACCGAAAACTATTACTGCACAGCGCAATTCGGCATGAACTAGCCGCTTTCCAGCAGGCACTGCCAGAAGCCGACGTCATGCCAGGTGTCGTGTTTGAAGCCGGCCTCGCGCAGGTGGCCGACGCGGTCGAATCCGTGCCGTTCGTGTAGCCGAACGCTCGCGTCGTTCGGCAACGCGATGACAGCGACGGCGCTGTGAAACCCCTGACGGCGCAGCCGATCGAGCAACTCGGTGTAGAGCGCGTCACCGATCCCCAGACGATGCGCAGACCCCTCGACGTAGACGGTGGTCTCGACGGTCCAACGGTAGGCGGCGCGCTCGTTCCACGGCCCCGCATACGCCACTCCGACGACCCGGTCTTCGACCATGGCCACCAACCACGGAAACCGTTGGTGCCGCTGCGTCCACACGGCCCGCAGTTCGTGGATGCTCTGCGGCTCGGTCCGGAAGTTGAAGACGGAATGCTCGATGTAGTGGTTGACGATCTCTCGGACCCGCACCAAATCTTCCTCGGTCGCGGTCCGCACGTGCACTGTGTTCACGACGTCTTCGGCCGGTACCCGTCGATGTCCTTGGTCTCGATCGATCGAGCCAGCAACTCGCCCTTCGCCGTGAGTGCCAGCCACGCCGAATACATCCACTTCTCCGGATCGTCGTAGCCCTGGACGTAGGTGTGCGAGATCTTGTGCAGCGAGTGGTCGATCGAATGATGCCATGCCACAAAGCGTTTGGACTTACCGCTGGGAGCACCGAGTCGAAACAGTCCGTCGTTCACCCATTCACGAATGGCATCCAGCGTCTCGTTCTGCACCTCCAGCGTCGAGGCCGACGAATGTTGGTGCTTGACACGCCAATCCACCGCATTGAGGTCGATCGGCCCGCTGAGAGCGTCGAGCAGCAGTTGGTTGCGCACGACCTCACGCATGTTCTCCGTCATTTCGGTCACCGTACCGTCCGAGCGCGCTCGTCGAAACCGGACGGTGCGGCGGGTGAACGTCCAACGCGCTGCTGATTCACTGCCGCTTTTCACCCGGTGTGCGAGGATTCCACCGTTAGGCGATGACGACAGAGGAAGCCGGTGCGAATCCGGCGCGGTCCCGCCACTGTCATCGGGGAGCGACCCTCACCCGCCACGGCCGCAAGGTTGGAAGGCGAGGCAAGCAGCGATCCGAGAGCCAGGAGACTCACGTCATCGCGTCCTGCAACCCGGGGCGGTCGACCCCGAGAGCGAGGGTCACCCATGACGCTGCATGCGTTGTTGTCTTCGATTTCTGACGGCCGGCTGTGACCGCCCCCATCTGGGTGGCTTCGCCTCCGGAGGTGCATTCGATGCTGCTGAGCAGCGGACCGGGCCCAGGGTCGCTGCTCGCGGCCGCGGGAGCGTGGAACACGCTGAGCACCGAGTACGCCGAGGCCGCTGATGAGCTGACGGCCGTGTTGGCCGCGGTACAAGCCGGAACCTGGGCGGGCCCGAGCGCCGAGACCTACGCGGCTGCGCATGCGCCGTATCTGGCGTGGCTGCTCGAACAGAGTGCGAACGGCGCCGCGATGGCCGCCGAGCAGGAAACTGCAGCGGCCGCCTACACCGCGGCGCTGGCCGCGATGCCCACACTCGGTGAGCTGGCCGCCAACCACGCCACCCACGCTGTGTTGTTGGGAACGAATTTCCTTGGTATCAACACCATTCCGATCGCGCTCAACGAAGCGGACTATGCCCGGATGTGGGTGCAAGCCGCTGCCGTAATGGGCACCTACCAGGGCATCGCGGCTGCGGCGGTCGCCTCGGCACCTCAGCAGGAACCGGCGCCCACGATCGTCACGGCGGCGTCGGCCGCCGACGCGACACCCTCAGCGCCGCCTCAGTGGTTCGAGGACTTGCAGAGCTACCTGGAAGGACTGTTTCCCCAGCCGCCGTATCCGAGCACCGGCGACTTCCCGCTCTATCAGCAGCTAGTGGACTTCTTCAACCAAATCGGCTTCACCGGGATCGAGGACCCCATCGCAACGTGGTTGCAGGGACTCAACGGGTCGTCGTGGCTGCCGCCGATCGGTGTACCAGGGTCGTGGCTGGCCTACACCGGCGACCCACTGGCCTACCTCAACCCGGCATCCATCGCCTACGTGTTGTCAGTGCCGCTGGACCCGGGGTCGTACGTGGCCTTCACCGGCATCGTCATCGTCGACGACCTGCTGGCGATCGTCTACACCGCTGCGGTCAATCCGCAGGCTCTCGTCCTGGTGGCTCCACTGGCTCTTGTCGAGATCGTCGGATCGACGATCGGCAACACCATCCAGGTGTTGCATTACATCCTCGAGTCGACGCTGCCCGTTCTGCTACCGGCGCTGCTGCCGCTGGCGACCGCTTCCCTGGTTCCCCTCGCGGCCGCACCCGTCGGGCTGGCCGGCCTGGCGGGTTTGGCGGGGCTGGCCGGGCTGGCACCGGCGGCCACCACACCGATCCTTGCCCCGGCGTTTGCCATGGCTCCCACTCCCCCTCCGGCACCCGCGCCCGCACCACTGACGCCGGCGCCTGCTCCGGCAACAGTTGCCCACGCCGCGCCCGTACCACCGCCGCCCCCTGCCCCGCCGACACCGGCAGGACCGCCGGTAGTGACGATGCCAGGGTTCATGTACATGGTCGGCGACCTGGGCTTGGCCGCCCAGCGGGCCGCCGGCACCGGCACCCACGCGAGGAAGGCGGCTGTGGCCGAGAATGCGGTAACACCAGCCGCCGCACCGATTCCCGACCAACGGCAACCGGCACGGCGCCCACGACCGGCGAAGACCGCCATGATAGGCCGCGGCTACGAGTACATGGACGTGGAACCGGAACCGGCCGTCGTCACCTCGCAACGCGACGCCGGAAGTTTCGGCTTCGCCGGCAGCCCACCCCGCGCAAGCGTTGCCGAACCGGCCGGACTGGCCACCTTGAACCGGGACCAGTTCGGCGGCGACTCGACAGTGCCGATGCTGCCGGGAACGTGGAGCCCGGACCTCGATTGAAATCGAGTGCGGGCTGCGTCGCTGTAGCGTGCACTCATGGTGGATTTCGCTCTGCGCTCGTGTGGCTTGCGTGGGCACGCGACCTTTGCGCCCGATGAGCCTGAGCTTCGCGAGCGCCTCACGGTCGACACGCCCGCCGGGGAAGCCTGGCGTTGTTTACGGTGTGAGACTTTCGTGGTGGGCCCGGCGCGTAGCCACGGCCCCGCAAGCAGCGCACCGGAAATCCCTCGCGGCAGATTCCTGCGGGACCGCACCTTGATGCGGCTGCTGGCCGTCGAGCGCGGATTTCGCGCCGTGATTTTTTCGCTGGTCGCTGCGGGTGTGCTCGAGGTCAGGGGATCGCGTGAACGCCTTCAGCAGGCGTTGGACAGAGACATCCCGCTGTTGAAGCCTCTGGCCGACCAGATCGGGTGGGATCCGGAGAATTCCAAGCTGGTTCAACAAATCGGACATGCCTTCGCGCTGTCGTCGTCCACCCTGCAATGGATTGCGATAGGCGTGGCCGGATACGCGTTGATCGAGCTGATCGAAGCGGTCGGGCTGTGGCTCATGCAGCGCTGGGGTGAGTACTTCGCGGTGATCGCAACCAGTGTGTTCTTGCCGCTGGAGATCTACGAGTTGACCGAAAAGATCACCGCCCTGCGCATTTTCGCGCTGATCGTCAACGTCGTCGCGGTGGTGTGGTTGCTGTGGAGCAAACGGCTGTTCGGGTTGAACGGCGGCGGCGAAGCCTACCGGGAAGAGCATGAAGCGGAGAGCCTGCTCAGCGTCGAGAGCGCGGGACTCAGCGGAACCGCCACCGGCGCAACGGTCTGACTACGATCCGGTCGAAGTCGGGGATCTGCGCCTGGGTGGCCCTACGGGCAACCTCATGCCGAAACCGAATCAGGTCCCCGTCAGCGATCAGTACCCCACACGCAGACATTCATGGAGCCCCGTTCGAGGTGTTAGCGCAGCAATGCGCGCGACATCACCACGCGCTGAATCTGGTTTGTGCCCTCGTAGATCTGAGTGATTTTGGCGTCGCGCATGTAACGCTCCACCGGGAAGTCGATGGTGTATCCGGCGCCGCCGAAGAGCTGCACGGCGTCGGTGGTGACTTCCATCGCGACATCGGAGGCAAAGCATTTCGATGCCGCCGAGATGAAGCCCAGGTGCGGCTCGCCGCGCTCGGCGCGGGCGGCGGCGCTGTAGACCATCAGCCGCGCGGCTTCCACCTTCATCGCCATGTCGGCCAGCATGAACTGCACGCCCTGGAAGTCGCTGATCGACTTGCCGAACTGCTTGCGGTCCTTGGTGTATTCGATGGCGGCGTCGACCGCGCCCTGCGCGATGCCCACCGCCTGCGCGCCAATCGTGGGACGGGTGTGGTCCAGGGTCGCCAGGGCAGTCTTGAAGCCGGTGCCCGGCTCGCCGATGATCCGGTCGCCGGGAATCCGGCAGTTCTCGAAGTAGAGCTCGGTGGTCGGCGATCCCTTGATCCCCAGCTTTTTCTCTTTCGGGCCGACGGTGAAGCCTTCGTCATCAACGTGCACGACGAACGCCGAAATGCCGTTGGCCCCTTTGTCCGGATCGGTCACCGCCATCACGGTGTACCAGGATGATCTGCCGCCGTTGGTGATCCAGGCTTTGGCGCCGTTGAGGATCCAGTCGTCACCGTCGGGTTTCGCCCGGGTCTTCATCGACGCCGCATCGCTGCCGGCCTCGCGCTCGCTCAATGCGTACGACGCCATCAAGCCGTCGGAAGCCAGGGTCGGCAGCACCTGCTTCTTCAGCTCCTCGGAGCCGCGCAGGATCAGTCCCATCGTGCCGAGCTTGTTGACCGCCGGGATCAGCGACGCGGACGCGTCGACCCGCGCCACTTCCTCGATCACGATGCAGGCGGCCACCGAGTCGGCTCCCTGGCCGCCGTACTCCTCGGGAACGTGCACGGCGTTGAAGCCGGACGCGTTGAGCGCCTTGAGCGCCTCCTCGGGAAATCGCGACTGCTCGTCGACCTCCGCGGCGTGTGGCGCGATCTCTCTTTCCGCCAAGGCGCGGATCGCTGCCCGCAACTCGTTGTGCTCTTCAGGCAGCTGGAACAGATCGAACGACGAATCTCCGGCCCACTGTGCCATCCTGGCCTCCTCTTTTTGTGCCCGACTGCGCGGTGCTACTCGTCGGTAACTTTACCTTGACGCTGTTTGAGAGCCGAATCCTTGGCCAGCACCGACTCAGCCAACTCCTTCTGAAATGCCACGATCTGGTTGCGCAGCGCCGCATCCGCTACCGCCAGGATTCGCACCGCGAGTAGGCCGGCATTGCGGGCGCCGCCGATCGACACCGTGGCCACCGGCACCCCGGCCGGCATCTGCACGATCGACAGCAGCGAGTCGAGGCCGTCCAGCTTGGCCAGCGGCACCGGAACGCCGATCACCGGCAGCGGAGTCGCCGAAGCCACCATGCCGGGCAAATGGGCCGCACCGCCGGCGCCGGCGATGATCACCTCGAGCCCTCGGTCGGCGGCCTGCTGCGCGTAATCAAGCATTCGCTGCGGAGTCCGGTGCGCCGAGTACACGCCGATCTCGTAGGCGACGTCGAACTCGGCCAGCGCACCGGCAGCCTCCGACATCACGGACCAGTCGCTGTCGCTGCCCATGATCACGCCGACCCTGGCGCTGCTAGTCATGCGGGTCATGCGAGTCCCATCCGTCCGTCCACGTCCCATCTGACAACCAGTGTGCCGCGCGTTCGGCCCGTTCACGCAGGTTCGCCACCTCGGCGGGGCTGTGGCCGAGGAAGTTGACATGGCCGATTTTGCGGCCCGGCCGTTCGTCTTTGCCGTAAAGGTGAACCCGGGCGTCCGGCATCCGCGCGAACAGGTGGTGCAGCCGTTCGTCGAGCGTCATCGCCGGTGTGTGCGCGGCACCCAGCACATTGGCCATCACGGTCAACGGCGCGATGGCGTCGGTGGCGCCGAGCGGGTAGTCCAGCACCGCCCGCAGATGCTGCTCGAACTGGCTGGTGCGTGAGCCGTCCATGGTCCAGTGCCCCGAATTGTGCGGGCGCATCGCCAGCTCGTTGACCAGCAACGAGCCGTCGCCGGTTTCGAACAGCTCGACGGCCAGCAGACCTACCACGCCGAGTTCGGCCGCCAGCCGCAGGGCCAGCTGCTGAGCCGCCGAACCGACATGCTCGGGCAGCTTTGGGGCCGGCGCGATCACGGTCACACAAATGCCGTCGCGCTGGACCGTCTCGACCACCGGCCAGGCCGCGCCCTGCCCGAACGGCGAGCGTGCCACCAGCGCCGAGAGCTCGCGACGCATTGCAACCCGCTCCTCGACCAATACCGGCACACCGGAATCTAAGTATTGACCCGCGATAGCGCGGGCCTGGTCCGCGTCCGCGGCCATCTGCACCCCGCGACCGTCGTAGCCACCACGGGCCGCCTTCACCACGACGGGGCCGGCCACCTCCCGGGCGAACTCGGCGATGCCTTCCAGTTCATCCGGGGTCGAGACGGCCGCATAGCGCGGCACCGGGATGCCGAGTGCCTCCAGGCGCCGCCGCATGACGACCTTGTCCTGAGCGTGCACCAGCGCCTGCGGCGGCGGTGCCACGTTAACGCCCTCGGCAACCAGCTTCTCCAGCAGCTCAGAGGGCACATGCTCGTGATCGAAGGTCAGCGCGGCGGCACCGGCCGCAACCCGACGAAGGGCGTCCAGATCGGTATGTGAGCCGATCACTACGTCGGCGCTCACCTGGGCGGCGGGATCTGCAGCGTCGGCGGCCAGCACCCGCAGGCTCTGGCCCAAGGCGATCGCAGCCTGGTGAGTCATCCGGGCGAGCTGCCCTCCGCCGACCATGGCGACCTTGGGCGAGGAGTTGGGGGTACTCGTCACGGCAATCATGGTGTCATGGCGCTGAACGGGCCATATGGCGGCGGTGACACAGTCACAGAGCACCCTTAACCACTAATTACGTAGACTGCGACATTGTGTCCTTTGCCGATGCCACGATCGCCCGACTGCCAGGGCCGATCCGCCCCTATGCCGAGCGCCATCACGAACTGATCAAGTTCGCGATCGTCGGGGCGACCACATTCGTCATCGACTCGACCATCTTCTACACGCTGAAACTCACAATTCTGGAGCCCAAGCCGGTGACCGCGAAGGTCATCGCCGGCATCGTCGCGGTCATCGCGTCCTACATCCTGAACCGGGAATGGAGCTTCCGCGACCGCGGCGGCCGCGAACGTCACCACGAGGCGCTGCTGTTCTTCGCGTTCAGCGGTGTCGGGGTGCTGCTGAGCATGGCGCCGCTGTGGGTGTCCAGCTACATCCTCGACTTCCGGGTGCCCGCGGTGTCCTTGACCGCGGAGAACATCGCCGACTTCATCTCGGCCTACCTCATCGGCAACCTGCTGCAAATGGCGTTCCGGTTCTGGGCGTTCCGGCGCTGGGTATTCCCCGACCAGGCCGCGCGCAGTGCAGACAGCGCGCTGGAGTCGGCGCTCACCGCGGGCGGTATCGCCGAGGTGTTCGAGGATGTCGAAGAGGCCGGCAACGTCACGCTGATGCGGGCATGGCGCACGCGCCGCAGCCGGGTGAATCAGCTCGGCGATTCCTCGGAGCCGAGGGTGTCGAAAACCTCGTGATACAGCAGCGCGTGGACCTGCTCCACGCGCGGAATGTCGTGGAACTGCAGCGGGTCTTGTGACGCCGATTCGACGACCAAAGTGCCGGTACGCAGTATCCGATCGATCAGCCGGTGGCGGAACTCGACGCTGTTGATCCGGGCCAGCGGAATGTCGATGCCGCTGCGGCTCAGCACCCCGTGGCGATACATCACCCGCCGGTCGGTGATGACGAAATGCGTTGTGAGCCAGTTCAGCGACGGCCACAGCGTCAACCAGCCGATCAGCACCAGCCAGATTGCCCCGATCACCCAGTAGACGACCTGCTTGGCGTTCGGGTCCCAATGGGTGCCGGTGACCACCGCGCAGCCGAACGACGCCGCCGCGCTGGACAGAATCAGCACAACGACGGGCCAGAACAGCCGCTTCCAATGCGGGTGGCGGTGCAGAACCACCTGCTCGTCGCCTGCCAGCACGTTGTCGGGGTAGCCCACGCTGGCACTTTAGACGCTGGGACGCAGATGTGTGATGTCTCCGGCAGATATCGCATGAGTCTCGGCACCGGTGTCGACGCACAGGCGGCCTGTCTCGTCGACGGATCGGGCGACGCCGACCACCTCCCGGTCACCGGGCATGCTGGCGCGAACCCGGGCATTCAGCGTCACGCTGTAGCGCTGGTAGTCGGCGAGCAGCGACGGGTCCGCCCCGCCCGCCGTGCGCCAGGCATCAATCCGCTGAGCCAACTCGCGAAGTATTCTGCGGGCCAGCGCGTTTCGGTCGGTAGCTGGTGAACCCAACATCAGCAGCGACGTGGCGACTGGGTCCGGTGCCTGGTCGGCGCTCAGCGTCACGTTGAGTCCCAGGCCGACCACGATCACCGGCGACGGCGCCGCCACCTCGGCCAAAATCCCGGCCAACTTGCCGTCGTTGACCAGGACGTCGTTCGGCCACTTCAAGCCCGCCTCGACGTCGAACGCCGCCAGCGCGTCCGCGACGGCGACACCGGCGGCCAGGGTCAGCCAGCCCCAGCCCGGCCTGGGCACCGACGCGCCGGCCACGCCGACCGACAGGGCGACCTGCGTGCGCGGCGGCGCCGACCACAGCCGGCCGTGACGCCCTCTGCCGGCGTTCTGGTATTCGGCGAGCAACACCGAACCGTCGATATCGGCACCGGCTTCGGCCCGCGCGAGCAGATCGGCGTTGGTGGAGCCGGTTTCCTCGACGACGTCGAGTTGACGCCACGGCATGCCGGGACCGACCAGGCCGTCACGCAAGGCCGCCGCATCCAGGGGTGTTCCGAGTGAGTCGTTGTCCATCGCCGACCAGCCTAGGTCAGCCAAGGTCAACCCGAAGGGCACCGATCAGTCCGGTCCGCAGGACAGCGACGACACGGCGGTGCTGGGTGGAAACAGCACTTTAAGGAACCGCTAAGATCGAGAGCCATGACGAGCACTTCCGAGACTTCGGTCGAGGCACAAGCCGAACACGAGATCGACATCCATACCACCGCGGGCAAACTCGCCGAGTTGCGCAAGCGGAGCGAAGAGGCGCTGCACCCGGTGGGCGAAGCCGCCGTCGAGAAGGTGCACGAGAAAGGCAAACTGACTGCGCGGGAGCGTATTTACGCCCTGTTGGACGAGGGATCCTTTGTCGAGCTCGACGCACTGGCCCGCCACCGCAGCACCAACTTCGGGCTGGCCGAGAAGCGCCCACTGGGTGACGGCGTCATCACCGGCTACGGCACCATCGACGGCCGCGACGTCTGCATCTTCAGCCAGGACGTCACGGTGTTCGGCGGCAGCCTCGGCGAGGTGTATGGCGAAAAGATCGTCAAAGTGCAGGAGCTGGCGCTCAAGACCGGCCGCCCGTTGATCGGCATCAATGACGGCGCCGGCGCCCGCATCCAGGAGGGCGTTGTCTCGCTCGGCCTCTACAGCGCGATCTTCCGCAACAACATCCTGGCGTCCGGCGTCATCCCACAGATCTCGCTGATCATGGGTGCCGCGGCCGGTGGCCACGTCTACTCCCCCGCGCTGACCGACTTCGTCGTGATGGTCGACCAGACCAGCCAGATGTTCATCACCGGACCGGACGTCATCAAAACCGTCACCGGAGAAGACGTGACGATGGAGGAACTGGGCGGCGCGCACACGCACATGGCCAAGTCCGGCACGGCGCACTACGTCGCCTCCGGCGAGCAGGACGCCTTCGACTACGTCCGCGATCTGCTCAGCTACCTGCCGCCCAACAACTTCACCGATCCGCCGAAGTATCCGGCGCCAGTGCCCGAGGGATCGATCGAGGAGAACCTCACCGCCGAGGACCTCGAACTGGACACGTTGATCCCCGACTCGGCCAACCAGCCCTATGACATGCACGAGGTGATCACCCGCATCCTCGACGACGACGAGTTCCTCGAGGTGCAGTCCGGTTACGCCGAGAACATCGTCGTGGGCTTCGGCCGCATCGACGGGCACACGGTCGGCATCGTGGCCAACCAGCCCACCCACTTCGCCGGCTGCCTGGATATCAACGCCTCCGAGAAGGCCGCCCGTTTCGTCCGCACCTGCGACTGCTTCAACATCCCGATCGTCATGCTGGTCGACGTGCCGGGCTTCTTGCCCGGCACCGGCCAGGAGTTCAACGGCATCATCCGCCGCGGCGCCAAGCTGCTGTATGCCTACGGCGAAGCCACCGTCCCCAAGATCACCGTCATCACCCGCAAGGCTTACGGCGGTGCGTACTGCGTGATGGGGTCCAAGGACATGGGTTGCGACGTCAACGTGGCATGGCCGACGGCGCAGATCGCCGTGATGGGCGCCTCCGGCGCGGTCGGCTTCGTCTACCGCCAGCAACTCGCCGAGGCTGCCCGCAATGGCGAGGACGTCGACGCGCTGCGTCTACACCTGCAGCAGGAGTACGAGGACACTCTGGTCAACCCGTACATCGCCGCTGAGCGGGGCTACGTGGATGCGGTGATCCCGCCGTCGCACACCCGCGGCTACATCGCGACCGCACTGCGGCTGCTGGAGCGCAAGATCGCCCAGGTGCCGCCCAAGAAGCACGGGAACATTCCGCTGTGACGGACGATCAGGGTCCGGTGACGGACGATCAAGGTGCTGTGACGGACGATCAAGCCGCGGTGAGCAGCGATGAGACCCGACCTGCTGACCTCCCGCACGCCCCGGACATTCAGATACTTAAGGGCCGGCCGACCGACGACGAGGTGGCCGCGCTGGTCGCCGTCCTGAGCAGCGCCGTGGGTGGCGGCGGTGCGCCGCCTCCGCCGGTGTTCTCCCAGTGGGGACTGCCCGTCGACAAACTGCGCTACTCGATCCACAGCTGGCAGCGCATGAGCCTGCAGCAGCGGACGCACATGCGGGGTAAATGACACGGCTCG
>JAVHWH010000012.1:0-22363 GCA_032159915.1 Mycobacterium sp. | reverse complement strand
AGGGAGGAAACGGCCCGATCGTGGTGAGGTCCGCGCCGTTGCCCGCGGCCTGCTCAAGTCGGCCGCGGTCGTCTCTACTTCCAGGTGATTCCAGGTGACTTTCCAGCCAGGCGGCAGTGCGCCTTCGTACGCTCGCTTGAAGGCACGATCAAAGTTGTCCCACGAGCAGGTGACCTGACGTTGAAGGTCGTCAACCTAGTCGTCGAACTCATGTTGCAAATCGATCCGCCACCGATCGCGCCGTCCCCCATGGACGTCTACATGTCGCGGGGTCAGGTGCACACGGAAGTGGCTGCCGTTCTGGACAAAGCGGTCGGCATGAACGACGAATAAACGTCGAGTGATGATGAGAATCGAGGCGGATATAGCCTCTGAGGTGGCCAGGGCCGGGATCGAACCGGCGACCTTCCGCTTTTCAGGCGGACGCTCGTACCAACTGAGCTACCTGGCCGGAAGGCATGAGATGCCTCGCCGTACTGGCGACCCTGACGGGACTCGAACCCGCGACCTCCGCCGTGACAGGGCGGCGCGCTAACCAACTGCGCCACAGGGCCTTGCTTTCCTGCGTACTGCTCGCTCCGCGTTGCCGCGTTGCGTCGTACCCCCAACGGGATTCGAACCCGTGCTACCGCCGTGAAAGGGCGGCGTCCTAGGCCGCTAAACGATGGGGGCCAGAGCCGAATCTCTTCGGGGCACTCGTCAACGCAAGCGCGTTGGGAGCTTCGATAGCTTAGGTTACCGACCCCCAATTCCTCAAACGCGGGTCTCCCTTGCTCCCGCGGCGATCCGCCCAACGCCGGCAAGTATCCTGATCCTCCGCGCCCCTATAGCTCAGTTGGTAGAGCTACGGACTTTTAATCCGCAGGTCCTAGGTTCGAGTCCTAGTGGGGGCACCAGAATTGCGTGCCGCAGATGGTTGAGGAATACCGATCGGTGTACTAGCGTCCGGTGGAGACCTCACATCGGAGACAGCCGTGACGAACACCGACGATGACAAGACGTTGCGGAAGTTCCGCAGAGAACGAGCCGTCGGACGCTTGCTCAACCCGGCGGTCAGGGCGTTGAGCAAAGTCGGGCTGCGCACCGCGCTGGCCACCGACCTGGAGACCGTCGGCCGCAAGACCGGTCAGATCCGTCGGGTGCCGGTCTCCGCTCAGTTCGACGATGGCGGGGCCTGGATCATCTCCCAGCACGGGACCCGCTCGGGTTGGGGCCGAAACATTGCCGACAATCCCAATGTCCGCCTGCGCCAACGCAATACGTGGCGTACCGGAGTGGCGACAATCAGGCCCGATGACGATGTCGTCGCGCGCGGTCGCAAGTTCGGGCGGATGGGGGCCAAGGTCGTCAAGGCGTTGGAGACGACTCCGGTATCGGTGCGGATCGACTTCACCGACTGAGCCGACGACGCTTGGTTAGACGCCCCCGCGGGGTACCCGGTCGCCATGAACGCATTATCGCGACGGTCCTTCGGGCTCGCGGCCGCCGCCGGGACGCTGACCGCGGCCGCAGCGGCCGCCTGCGCAGCCAAGCCCGACTCCCCACCCACGCCTGCCGCGCCGCCACCGTCGCCGGGCGCCGGGATCGGCTTCGTGCTGTCGCACGAGGATTTCACCACCGCACAATTGCTCGACCAGGCTCAGGCGGCCGAGCGGGCGGGTTTCCGCTATGTCTGGGCCAGCGACCACATCCAGCCGTGGCAGGACAACGAGGGTCACGCCATGTTCCCGTGGATCACGCTGGCCTTGGTGGGGCAACGAACCAGCCACATCACCTTCGGCACCGGAGTGACGTGCCCGATCTACCGGTATCACCCGACGACGGTCGCGCAGGCGTTCGCCACGCTCGCGCTGCTCAACCCCGGCCGGGTGTTCTTGGGGGTCGGCACCGGGGAGCGCCTCAACGAGCAAGCGGCCACCACCCAATTCGGGGCATACCGCGAGCGCCATGACCGCTTGGCCGAAGCCATCACGCTCATCCGGCAGTTGTGGAGCGGCCAGCGTATCTCGTTTCAGGGCAAGTACTTTCAGACCAACCAGTTCAAGCTTTATGACCCACCGCCGTCTCCGCCACCGATCTACGTCGCCGCCGGCGGCCCCAAGAGCGCACACCTGGCCGGTCAGTTCGGTGACGGCTGGATCACCGAAGCCGGCGGCATCCACAACCAGCGACTGCTCGACGCGTTCAATCGGGGCGCGCACGCGTCCGGCCGTGATCCGGCCGCCCTGGGCAAGCGCGTGGAGATGTTCGCCGTGGTGGGCGACCAGAGCGAGATCACCCGCGCCGCCGAGCGCTGGCGGTTTACCGCCGGCGCCGTCGACCAGCCCAACCCGGTCGAGATCCAGCGGGCCGCCGAGGCCAACCCGCTGGACAAAGTCATCGGCGGCTGGACCGTCGGCACCGACGCGAACACCCATATCGGGGCCGTCCAGAAGGTCCTGGACGCCGGCGCGACGCCGTTCATGCATTTTCCGCAACGCAACCCGTTGGCGGCTATCGATTTCTACCGCAACGCGGTCATGCCGCGGCTGCGTTGACCCTCAGCCTCGAACGGCGTTGAGATAGGTGATGTCGCCGAAGGCTTGCGCAAGCTCGTCATCGGCGTATTGGAAGCCATTGGCCGCATGCAGCTCGGCCACCGTTCGATGCGCCACCTGCCAGCCCCGTTTGGTGAGATCTTCGATGATGTGGCTGCGCTCGTAGTGATACACCAACTCGTTGAAATCGACCTCGAACCCCAGCTTGCTCATCCGATCGTGGTGATCGCGCCAGCGTGGGTCTTTGAAAATGGTTGTGTCAGGCACGAACTCAGACGCAACCTGACTCGCTGGCGCGCTCAGCGCAGTGATGTTGCCGAACAGCGCGTCCTGCGCCTCGGGCGGCAGGTACACGACCAGGCCTTCGGCGCTCCATGCCGACGGGCTCTGCGGATCGAAGCCGGCCGCCTGCAGTGCCGCGGGCCAGTCGTCGCGCAAATCGACAGCGACCGTGCGGCGCTCGGCCGTCGGCTCGGCACCGAGCTTGCTCAGCGTCGACGTCTTGAACTCGATGACCTCCGGCAGATCGACCTCGTAGACGACGGTGCCACCGGGCCACGGCAAGCGGTAGGCACGCGCGTCCAAGCCGGCCGCCAGAATCACCGCCTGCCGAATGCCGCTGCGGGTGGCGTCGACGAAGAAGTCGTCGTAGAACCTCGTCCGGACCGCCATCCCCCGACCCATCCGGGCCGGATCGAAGTCGATGCCATCGGTGACCGGGATGTCGCCATTGACCAGTCTTGTGTAGACGTCGATGCCCACTGCCCGCACCAGCGGTGCGGCGAACGGGTCGTCGATCAGGCCGAACTCGGACGCCAGCGCCCGCTGGGCGGCGACCATCGTTGCCGTGGCGCCAACACTGGTCGCCAGATCCCAACTGTCGCTTTCGCTGCGTATCGACATCGTGGCTCCTGTCAGGGGTTCCCAAACAATATAGATCAGCTATTTATTGCCACACCGCGCGCCTATGCCTTAGCATCTGCGTATGCATGCAGATAGCGAAGAGGTCCGGTTGCCCGACGATCAGGTCCGCCTGGTCGTCGAGGTGTTCCGGATGCTGGCCGACCACACCCGCGTTCAGGTGCTGTGGTCACTGGCCGACCGCGAGATGTCAGTCAACGAACTCGCGGAGCATGTGGGCAAACCAGCGCCGTCGGTGTCGCAGCATCTGGCCAAGCTGCGGATGGCACGACTGGTGCAGACCCGTCGCGAAGGAACCACGATCTTCTACAGCCTGGAGAACAACCATGTTCGGCAGCTCGTGGTCGACGCCGTTCACAACGCCGAGCACTCCGGACCGGGAGTTCCCCGCCATCACCGTGCTGACGACGGCCTGCGGATAGTCCAAAAGCGGACTTAGACAGAGTTTCGTAACAAAGGAGATGACCAGAAATGACCGAACAGCACCCCCACGAGGGCCCGCATTCACACCACCACGAGCACGGCGACGTCAAGCACACCCATCCGCACACCGATCACGACCATGAGCACGTCGAGCACGAACACACCCACACCCACCATGACGGGACCGAGCACACTCATTCTCATCTGCACCAAGCCGGGCTCGAAGAGGTCCACCAGCACCCCCACCACTAGCGCCCGTCAGCTACCGGCAGGTGGACACTCAGACGTTGGGGCAGTAGTGCTTCGGATCGCCTCGCTCGTCGAGCGGCGGCAGGTTGCGGGCGGGCGTCTGCACCAGAGCAGTGTCGGCCGGAATCCGGCCGTTGGCACGGTCGAAGCCGGCCCGGGCCCGCGGATGCTTGCGAAACCGCGGGGGCACGACCGCGAAGGTCAGCCGGACGAGATCGCCGAAGCGGCGGTGCAGCCACTCGTCGCGGGGTGACCAGCTGTATCCCATCAGCTCGCGCACCGGCGGGTCGTACAGGCCTACCGTCACCCAGACGAAGAACGGTGAAACCAGCTTGCGCTGCAGAGCCCACAGCGGGCCCGGGAGCCATTGCGCGAAGGGCGGTTTCGGCAATTCGGTCAGGTTGAGCACCTCACGCGCGGCGAAGTTGTTCTCCAGCACCTCGCTACACATGTGATCCCAGTAGACCTGGAAGTCTTCCCAGGTCTTGGGCACCGGACGCATGCTCATGCCGTACATCCGGTACCACTCGACGTGCTCGTCGAACAGTTGGCGTTTCTGCGCCTCGGTGAGTCCACCGCAGAACCGTTCGGCCACATGGATGGTGCCGACGAAAAAGGTGGAGTGCGCCCAGTAAAAGACGTCCGGATTCAGCGCGTGGTAGCGCCGACCCTGACTGTCGGAGCCTTTGATGTCGATGTGGTAGTCGCGGACTTCGGCGCCGGTGGTCGGTGCCCGGTCGCCGTCGAAAACCACGCCGCCGATCGGATACAGCGACCGGAGTAAACGCTGCCAGCGCTCCCGGAAGAACGTCGAGTGTTCTTCGACGGCCGCACCCAGTTGCGGGTGCATGTTTTGCATCGAGCCGGCCCACGGACCCTGCAGCAAGCCGCGCCAGTCACCGAAATATTGCCAGGTCAGCGAGTCCGGCCCGAGTGGCTGCGGTGGGGTCTCATAGCCCAGCGGTGAAACCGGGCAACCCGCCGCGACCGGGGAAGACTGCGACGTATCTTGAGTCACTGGCAACTTTTCCTGTCCTTGTCAGGCAAACTGACTACATGCGTTGTCAACAAGTCTAGGAGGGACGTGCCGTCCGGTCAACGTGCGCGCCGCTGGTCCGGTGTTCCCCTGGAACACCGGCAGGCCCTTCGGCGCGAGGAACTCGTCGCCGCCGGCGTGACGCTGCTCGGCCAAGCCAGCGGTCCGTCGGTGACCGTGCGGGCGGTATGCCGTCAGGCCGAACTGACCGAGCGCTACTTCTATGAGAGCTTCGGCGACCGCGACGAATTCGTCCGTGCCGTCTACGACGACGTCTGCGCCAAGGCCATGTCGGCGCTGATGTCGGCCACGACGCCCCGGGAGGCCGTCGAGCGGTTCGTCACGCTGATGGTCGACGATCCCGTCCGCGGCCGGGTGCTGCTGCTGGCCCCCGCGGTGGAACCGGTGCTGGTCCGGTCGGGCGCGGAGTGGATGCCGAACTTCATCGACCTGCTGCAGGGCAAGCTGACGCAGATCGGCGATCCGGTACGGCAGAAGATGATCGCCACCAGCCTGATCGGCGGGCTGACCGCTTTATTCACTGCTTACCTGGACGGACGCTTGGCGGCCACCCGCGAGCAGTTCATCGATTATTGCGTCGACATGCTGGTGAGCAGGGTCGCGTCGCATTAGCGACGGTGGCCGCCGCGACGCGTAGTTGTCTCGTCGGGTGGCAGCTTGAATGTCACCGGCATAAACAGATATATTACTGAAACCGTCATACACAGATACCTACAGACAGCTGGGAGGCGTTGTGCCGGATCGTCTAGACGTGGACCTGTTGCGTGAACTCGAGCCCGTGGTCGAGAAAAACATGAACCGGCACCTGAGCATGCATAAGGCCTGGAACCCACACGACTACATCCCCTGGTCAGACGGCAAGAACTTCTACGCCCTCGGCGGTCAGGACTGGGAGCCCGGGCAGTCCACGCTGTCCGACGTCGCGCAGGTCGCCATGGTGCAGAACCTGATGACCGAGGACAACCTGCCCTCGTATCACCGCGAGATCGCGATGAACTTCGGCATGGACGGGGCCTGGGGCCAGTGGGTGAACCGCTGGACCGCCGAGGAGAACCGGCACGGCATCGCGTTACGCGACTACCTGGTCGTGACCCGCGCCGTCGACCCGGTCGAGTTGGAGAACCTGCGCTTGGAGGTGGTGAACCGGGGCTTCAGCCCGGGACAGAACCAGCAGATCCGGGAAGACCTGTTCGCCGAGAGCCTTTTCGACTCGATCGTCTATGTGACCTTTCAGGAGCTGGCCACTCGGATCTCGCATCGCAACACCGGTAAAGCCTGCAACGAGCCGATCGCCGACAAGCTGCTGGCCAAGATTTCCGCCGACGAGAACCTGCACATGATCTTCTACCGCGACGTCACCGAGGCGGGGTTCGAGATCGCGCCCAATCAGGCGATGAAGTCGCTGCACAAAGTGCTGCGCAACTTCCAGATGCCCGGCTACCAAGTCCCCGAGTTCCGCCGCAAAGCCGTGATGATCGCCGTCGGTGGCGTCTACGACCCGCGCATCCACCTCGACGACGTGGTGATGCCGGTGCTGAAGAAATGGCGCATCTTCGAGCGCGAGGACTTCACCGGTGAGGCCGCCGCCATGCAGGAAGACCTGGCGGTGCTGATCGATGAGCTCGAGGTCGCCTGCGACAAGTTCGAGGTGTCCAAACAGCGCCAACTCGCCCGCGAAGCCCGCACGGTCAAGAAGGTGACGGCCGCCGAGTTGCACTGCACAAAAGGCACACTGAGCCTGAGCCGGCGGTAGCCAACCTTGCGCATCGGCCCCATCACACTGGCCAGCCCGGTGGTACTGGCACCCATGGCCGGGGTGACCAATATCGCCTTCCGCACGCTGTGCCGGGAACTGGAACAGGAACGTGTCGGCACCGTCAGCGGGCTCTACGTCTGCGAGATGGTGACCGCGCGCGCCCTTGTCGAGCGACACCCCGCCACCATGCACATGACGACGTTCTCCGCCGACGAGACGCCGCGCTCGCTGCAGCTGTACACCGTTGACCCGGCCACCACCTACGCGGCGGTGAAGATGATCGCCGACGAAGGGCTCGCCGATCACGTCGACATGAACTTTGGGTGCCCGGTGCCCAAGGTCACGCGTCGCGGCGGCGGGGCGGCCCTGCCCTACAAGCGCCAGCTGTTCGGCCAGATCGTCAACGCCGCGGTGCGTGGCGCCGAAGGCACCGGCATCCCGGTGACGGTCAAGTACCGGATCGGCATCGACGACGAGCATCACACCCACCTCGAGGCCGGCAAGATCGCCGAGTCCGAGGGCGCGGCGGCGGTGGCGCTGCATGCGCGTACTGCCGCCCAACGCTATTCGGGAACCGCCGACTGGGACCAGATCGCCCGGCTCAAGCAGCACGTCCAGACGATCCCGGTGCTGGGCAACGGCGACATCTTCGAAGCCAACGACGCCCTGACCATGATGGCCGTGACCGGCTGCGACGGCGTCGTCATCGGTCGCGGCTGTTTGGGCCGGCCATGGCTGTTCGCCGAGCTCTCGGCGGCGTTCACCGGTAGCCCGGCACCGACGCCGCCCAACCTCGGTGAGGTCGCGAATATCATCCGCCGGCACGGCGAGCTGCTCAGCGAGCACTTCGGTGAAGACAAAGGCATGCGTGACATGCGCAAGCACATCGCCTGGTACCTGCACGGCTTCCCGGCCGGCTCGGAACTGCGGCGCGCACTCGCCCTGGTCAAGACCCTCGGCGAGCTGGACCGGTTGCTGGCCGAACTCGACGACGACACCCCGTTCCCGACCGCGGCGACGGGGCCGCGCGGCCGTCAAGGATCGCCCGCGCGGGTTGCGCTGCCGGACGGCTGGCTCGCCGACCGTGACGACTGCACAGTCCCGTCTGGGGCCGACGTCATGCACTCCGGCGGTTGATCCGGGCACTCCCGAGATCGCGCAAACGGTGCCGTCTCAGTACCATGTGGAACTTGTTGGATCACGCGCCGGTGGGCGAGCCCACTGGCATCTTCGCGGCACGGCTGTACAGGGACGACGCGAGCGCATCGGGGACGCGGATACGTTGCGCTGCGTCAGGCGCGATGGGGTGCGCACCAGCATCATTGGCGATTCGGAGGCCGGTAGGACATGAGTGATGGCGATTCAGCCACTCACGGTTCCGACGCCGATGACATAGGTACCGGAACTCCGTCAGGATCGCGAGGCACCGCGCCGTGGGAGCGGTTCGGTCCGGCCACGCAGACGACCACCATCGCCCACCGCTGGGTCGGCCCGTCGGTGCTGCCGACACCGGTCGAGCGCGGCCACGAGGAAGACCGCGCCGCCGCAGGCAGCCACACCGAAGGCGGGCTGACCGTCGCGGAGCTAATCGCCAAGGTCGGCGGCTCGGTCGCCGAACGTCCGCGCCACCACCACGCGGCTCCGGACAGCGAGATCGTCGAGCCGGAACTTCTACCGCCCACCGACGAGCCGGTCGATGACTACGACGACTACCCGTTGTCGAGTTCGGGCGACTACGCCGACGATCTTCCCGACCTGGATGCCATCCACCGAACGTGGCTGTTCGGCGATTCCGATGTCGAGCAGACCGCGGTGCTGCCCAGGGCGACGGCAGAGCGTCAACCCACCCTTCTCGTCGACGACCCCGACCCGGCAGCGGACGAGGACGACGACGCGCCGAAGCGCACGCGCCGCCGCCACGGCGGCCTGCTGATCTTCGGCCGCCTGCTTGTGGCCACCGTCGCGGCGGCGGCGCTGGTCCTGACCGGCGGGGCGTATCAGTGGAGCACGTCGAAGAACCACCGGCTCAACACGATCAGCGCCCTTGACCTCGGGTCGCGCGACATCGTCGACCCGAACGCGCAGTACGGCGACGAGGACTTCCTGATCGTCGGCATGGATTCCCGCGCCGGGGCCAACGGCAACATGGACGTCGGTACCACCGAGGACGCCGGCGGCGCCCGGTCCGACACCATCATGCTGGTCAACATCCCGGCCAACCGCAAACGCGTTGTCGCCGTGTCGTTTCCGCGCGACCTGGCGATCACGCCGATCCAGTGTGAAGCGTGGAATCCCGACACCGGCGAATACGGCCCGCTCTACGACGCGGACACCAAGAGGTGGGGTCCCAAAAACGTCTACACCGAAACGAAGCTCAACTCGACGTTCTCTTTCGGCGGGCCGAAGTGTCTGGTGAAGGAAATCCAGAAGCTGTCCGGGTTGAGCATCAACCGCTTCATCGCGGTCGACTTCGCCGGCTTCGCGAAGATGGTCGACGCGCTCGGCGGCGTGGAGGTGTGCAGCACCACGCCACTGAAGGATTACGAGCTGGGCACCGTGCTGGCGCACTCCGGTCGCCAGCTGATCGACTCGAAAACCGCGTTGTCCTACGTCCGCGCCCGCAACGTCACGACCGAGAACAATGGCGACTACGGCCGCATCAAGCGGCAGCAGCTGTTCCTGTCGTCGCTGCTGCGGTCGCTGATCTCCAAAGAGACTTTCTTCTCCATGAGCAAGCTGAACAGCGTGGTGAACATGTTCATCAGCAACAGCTACGTCGACAACATCAAGACCCGCGATCTCGTCCAGCTCGGCCAGTCGGTGCAGGGCATGAACGCCGGCCACGTCTCCTTCGTCACCGTGCCGACCGGCGTCACCGACGAAAACGGTGACGAGCCGCCGCGCACCTCGGACATGCGGGCGCTGTTCGATGCGATCATCAACGACGACGCGCTGCCGGGTGAGAACGACATGAACGCGACGCCGAGCCCGCCGACCAGCACCACCAACGCGCAATCTCCCAAGGGATCGCAGGCTGGCCAGCCCCCGCACCCCGAGCATCTGCAGGCCGTCGCCGCGGCACCGCAAGACGTCACCGTGCAGGTGTCCAACTCGACCTCCAAGTCGGGGTTGGCCACCACCGCCAGCAACCAGCTCAAGCGCCGCGGTTTCCGGGTCAAGTCGCCCGACGACTACCCGAACCCGCTCAAATCCACCAAGGTGTTGTTCTCGCCCGGCAACGAAGAGGCCGCCGCCACAGTCGCGGCGGCCTTCGGAAACTCCCGACTCGAGCGGATCACCGGGACCGGACACGTGGTACAGGTGGTGCTCGGCTCCGACTTCACCACTGTCGTCGCTCCCCCGCCTGCGGGTTCACCGGTCAGCCTGCAGGTCGAGCGCAACACCAGCAGCTCGTCGGCCAAACTTCCCGAGGACCTGTCGGTCACCAACGCTGCCGACACTCACTGCGAGTAGCGACCACCGCGAGTTAGCAGCTCAGCCCCGCATTCACCGCGAGTTCACGCTGCACTTCGTACCGGTTCACGGCGTACCGCAGATCCGGAAAGTACGCTTGACGGTATGCGCACCGCCTACCACGAACAGCTCTCCGAGCTCTCCGAACAGCTCGGAGCGATGTGCGGGCTGGCCGGTGCCGCGATGGAGCGGGCAACGCAGTCGCTGCTGCAGGCCGACCTGGTCCTTGCCGAGCAAGTCATTTCCGACCACGAGAAGATCGCCGAGCTGAGCGCGCAAGCCGAGGAGAGTGCCTTCGTGCTGCTCGCGCTGCAGGCGCCCGTCGCCGGTGATCTGCGCTCCATCGTCAGCGCGATTCAGATGGTCGCCGACATCGACCGGATGGGCGCGCTGGCCCTGCACGTCGCCAAGATCGCCCGCCGGCGCCATCCTCAGCACACGCTGCCCGAGGAAGTCAACGGATACTTCGCCGAAATGGGCAGGCTCGCAGTGGAGTTGGGCAACAGCGCCCAGGAAGTGCTGTGGTCGCGCGACCCGGAGAAGGCCGCTCGCATCCGTGAGGAAGACGACGCGATGGACGACCTGCACCGCCACCTGTTCACCGTGTTGATGGACCGGGAATGGAAGCACGGCGTGGCCGCCGCGGTGGACGTGACGCTGCTCGGCCGCTTTTACGAGCGGTTCGCCGACCACGCCGTCGAGGTGGCCCGTCGGGTCATCTTCCAGGCAACCGGCCGGTTCCCCGAAGACCAGGCCATCGCCACATCTGGCTAGCGGACTAGCCGAACCTGCCCGAGATGTAATCCTCGGTGGCCTTCTTCGTCGGGTTGGAGAAAATCTTTTCGGTGTCGTCGATCTCGACCAGCCGGCCCGGTTTGCCGACCGCTTCGAGGTTGAAGAACGCGGTGTGATCGCTGACCCGCGCCGCCTGCTGCATGTTGTGGGTGACGATGACGATGGTGTACTCCTGCTTCAACTCCGCGATCAGGTCCTCGATCGCCATCGTCGAGATCGGGTCCAGCGATGAGCACGGCTCGTCCATCAACAGCACGTCCGGTTGCACGGCGATCGCGCGCGCGATGCACAGCCGCTGCTGCTGACCGCCGGACAGCCCGCCGCCCGGTCGGTCGAGCCGATCCTTGACCTCATCCCACAGGTTGGCGCCGCGCAGCGCGTGCTCGGTGGTGTCGTCGAGTAGCTTGCGGTTACGCATACCCTGCAACTTCAGGCCGGCCACCACATTGTCACGAATTGACATGGTGGGGAACGGGTTCGGGCGCTGAAATACCATGCCGATCGCGCGCCGCACACCAACCGGGTCGATCCCCGAGCCGTAGATGTCGTCATCGTCGAGGAGCACGGTGCCGTCCATCCGGGCACCCGGCGTCACCTCGTGCATCCGGTTGAGCGTCCGCAGCACCGTGGTCTTGCCGCAACCCGACGGGCCGATGAACGCCGTCACGCTGCGCGGCAGAACCGACAGCGAGACGTCGGCGACGGCCTGGAACGCACCGTAGAAAATGTTGACGTCTTTGAGGTCCAACCGCTTAGCCACGGGAGCTCCTGCCTATCCTTCCGGGTGCAAAGAATCGCGATACGACCCTGGCCACCAGGTTAATGACGGCGATCACCAGGATCAGCGTCAGGGCAGCACCCCACAGCCGATCCGTAGGAATGGGACTGGTGCCCGCCCCAGCCGAGGTCTGGTCGTACATCATCCCGGGCAACGAGCCCATGAAACCGCTGAAGATGTCGAAGTTCATCGCCTGGGAGTAGCCCACCAGGATCAGCAGCGGCGCGGTTTCGCCCATCACCCGGGCTAGTGCGAGAAAGATACCGGTGATGATGCCCGACATCCCGGCCGGCAGGACGATCTTGGTGATCGTCCGCCAATTCGGCACGCCCAACGCGTAGCTTGCCTCACGTAGTTCCACCGGGACGATCTGCAGCATCTCCTCGGTGGTGCGCACGATTACCGGGATCATCAGCAGGACCAGTGCCAGCGACACCGCAAATCCCGATCTCGGAAGACCGAGGGTGGCGATGCACAACGCGTAGACGAACAGCGCCGCGACAATCGAAGGAACTCCGGTCAGGATGTCGACCATGAACGTGGTGATTTTCGCCAGCGTGCTGTCGCCGCCGTACTCGACCAGATAGATGGCGACGAAAATCCCCACCGGTATGGAGATGGCCGCGCACACCAGTCCTTGCAAGACCGTGCCGACAATGGCGTGATACGCGCCGCCACCGGAGAGGAATGCCGTCATATCGGCTTGCGAATGTGTCCACCAGACAGTGGATGTCACCGCGCCCAACCCCTTGGACACCACCGAGTACAGCACCCAGACCAACGGCACCAGCGCCACCCCGACCGACAGTGTCACCAGCACGGTGACCACCGCGTCGAGGATCCGGCGGCGCAGGCTCACGCCGGTGAACGTTCGCGCCTTGAGGGGGCGGTCCAGAATCGACGTCATCGGCGGCCCTTGCCCGACACCGCTTGGCGAGCCATGGCATTGACCACCAGGGTGAGAAGAAACAGCATCAGGCCCGCGGCGATGTAGGCGCCCGCCTTGTACTGGTTGTTGAATTCATAGGCCGTTGCCGCGATCTTGGTGGCGAAGGTGTAGCCGCCGTCGAACAGCGACCAACCGAACGCTGCCTGGGTGCCACGCAAGATGATCAGCAGTGCGACGGTCTCACCCAGCGCGCGGCCCAGGCCGAGCATCGCGCCGCTGATGTATCCGGACCTTCCGAACGGCAGCACCGCGATCTTGACCACCTCCCACCGGGTGGCGCCCAGCGCCAGCGCCGCCTCGATGTGGCCCTGCGGCGTCTTCATGAATACCTCGCGGGTGACTGCGGTGATGATCGGCAGGATCATCACCGCCAGCACAACGCCGGCGGTGAAAATGGTCCCGCCACCGGACACCGATGCGTTCCCAGTCGCGAACAGGAAGAACCCACCCAGATGCTGGTTGAGCCAGGTCGCCACCGGCCGCAGCCGCGGGGCAAGCACATACAGGCCCCACACTCCGTAGATGATCGATGGGACTGCTGCGAGCAGGTCGATCACATAGGCCAGCGGCCCGGTCACCCGCCGCGGCGAGTACTGCGCCAGGAAGATCGCGATGCCCAATGCCACCGGCATCGCCAGTGCCAGGGCGAACAGCGCCAGCATCAACGTCACCTGAATCAGGTCGAACACCCCGAACCGCATCGCCTCGGTGTTGGTGGTGTCCCAGTTGCCGCCGTAGGTGAAGAAGTTGACCTGATTACGGGTCAGCGCGGGGATCGCGCGGATCAGTAGGAACAACCCGATCGCCGCGATCAACACCACGATCAGGGCGCCGGAGCCTTGAGCCAGGTTGCGAAACAGCCGGTCGCCGCGGCTGGGGTTGACGACGCCCCAGTTCAGCGGGGTGCTGGCGGCCCGCGACGATGCGACTGCGGCGACCCCACCCGAACCGGTGTCGGCTGGATTCGGCGTCGTCACTGTCTCCCCATCAGTCGGCTGCTCTGCGCCATAGGGTAATTCGTCGGGTCATCGAATCCCGTTGATTGCCGCGAGCAGGCGCTTCTTGAGCTTGTCCGGCAGGGGGACGTATCCGGCGGTCGACAGGCCGCCTTGCGCATTGTCGGCGGCCACGGTCAGCAGAGATTTGACCGCGGCGCTGGTTGCGGGGTCGTAGCCCCGGGAGCACACGATTTCGTAGGTCGCCAGCACCAGCGGGTAGGCGCCCGCGGCCCGGGTGCGGTAGATCGACTCGAGGTCGAGTTGCAGGTCGTTTCCGACGCCCGCGAATGTCGCGTCGTCGATGGCCTTGCGGGCCGCGTCGTCGGTGAGCGCGACGGCTCCGCTGCCGTCGTCGATCTGGGCGTAGGGCACGCCGCTCTGGTCGGCGAAGCCTTTCTCGACGTAGCCGATCGCGCCGGAGGCGGAGTGCACCGCCTCGATGATGCCGGCAGACTTCTGGGCGCCCTCGCCGACGCCGCCCTGGAACTCGCTTCCGCTGCCTCGCGTCCAGCTGTTGGGCGCGGCTGCGGCCAGATACTTCTGGAAGTTGTCGGTGGTCCCCGATGAGTCCGAACGGTAGATCGGCGAGATTCTGGTGCTGGGCAGCGACGTTCCGGGATTGAGTTTGACGATGGCCGGATCGTCCCAGGAGGTGACGGAGCCGCTGAAGATCTTGGCCAGCACGTCGGCGTTGACGACGAGTCGGCTGACGCCGTCGAGGTGAAAGACGATCGCGACTGGCCCGAAGACGATTGGCAGATGCCAGGCCGGATTGCCGTTGCAACGCTGGGCGGCCGAGTCGATCTGATCGCGGCTCAGCGGCGAATCGGAGCCCGCGAAATCGACGTGCCTGGCGATGAACTGCTCGCGTCCGGCACCGGAGCCGGTCGGGTTGTACGCCAACTGCTTACCGGGGCAGAGCTGAGACCAGTCCATGTTGAATAATGCGATCGCGTTCTGCTGAGCGGTCGACCCCTCGGCGGTCAGGTCCGGCTTGCCGTCACAATTCACCGGGCCCGTCGGCGCCGTCATGCCGTGCAGGTTGCTGTCGCTGCCGCAGCCGGTGGACATTGCGCCGGTGAGCAGGGCGGCCGCCAGTGCTGCGCGCAATGCATGCACCATCACCGATCTCGCTTTCTCAACGCTTCTCCGCCGGCCACCTTTCTGGCTCGGCCTGGGCCACCGGCGAAACTATGCGTCGGGCGTAGCCGGTATGCGCCGCGATAGTGAACGCACGGTGAACACGTCAGTTGCGCGCGTACGCGGTGTCCACGCTGTACTGGGTGAATCCCAACCGTCGGTAGGCCCGCAGCGCCGCGGTGTTGTCCGACTCGACGTAGAGCATCACCGTCGGCTCGGCGGCGTCCTTCAGCCGTTGCGCCAGGTACGCGATGCCCACCGCCGTCAGGAAACCACCGAGGCCGCCACCCTGCGCGGCCGGGTCCACGCCGACGACATAGACCTCGCCGAGGCCCGGCTTGTCGCCGTGCACTTTCGTCCAGTGGAACCCGAGCAGCGTGTCGGTCTGCTCGCGGAAAGCCAGGAACAGTCCCTCGGGGTCGAACCACGATTCGGCACGTCGCTCGGCGAGGTCGGCATCGGTCCAGCCACCCTGCTCGGGGTGTGTCGCGAACGCGGTGTTGTTGACCCGCAACAGTTCTGCGTCGTCGACCGCACCGGCGTAGGTACGGATGCGGACGCCGTCGGGCACCTCGGGCTGGGCAATGTCGTGGAGCTCACGGCGCATCTGCACGAGTTCGCGAACCGGCGACAGCCCCAGCGCCGACGCGGTCGCCCGCGCCGAGTACAGCGTGCCGTGCGCCCAGAAGCGGTTCAGTCCACCGGTTTTGGCTAGTGCGGCCTGAATCATCGCTGAGCCGATGCCACTTCGGCGCCTGTCTGGATGCACTACCAACTCCGCCATCGCGGACCCGCCCTGAGGTTCCGCGGACAGGTTCAGATAACCGCTGACCTGCTCGCCGCTTTTATCCGCGGTCAGCAGGTGTTCGGTGCGGTCGTGGGCCAACTCGCGTAGCACCTGCTCGCCGACGGGCGCCACCGCGTCGAATTCGCTTGCAGCAGCGATGAGTTCACGTATCTGGTGCTGCTCGTCGGCGGTCAGCGCCGCCCGCCATTGCGGCGCCGTCACTGGCTGTGCAGCGGATCGGCAAGCGACTCCTGGCGAGCGTCTGCGTCGGGCTCGCCGTCATCTGCGACGGCTTCGCCGCTCGGTGGCCGGCCCCGGGTGGGCCGTACCGCTTTGTAGCCGACATTGCGCACGGTCCCGATCAGTGCTTCGTACTCCGGGCCGAGCTTGGCTCGCAGCCGACGCACATGCACGTCGACCGTGCGGGTGCCACCGAAGAAGTCGTAACCCCACACCTCGTGCAGCAGTTGGGCCCGGGTGAACACCCGTCCGGCGTGCTGGGCCAGGTACTTCAACAGCTCGAACTCTTTGTAGGTGAGGTCGAGTGGACGGCCGCGCAAGCGGGCGGTGTAGGTGCCTTCGTCGATCACCAGCTCACCCAAGCTGATCTTGCCGACGCCCTCCTGGTCCTGCAGGTTCCCGCGCCGGCCGATGAGCAGCCGCAGCCGGGCGTCGATCTCGGCCGGCCCGGTGCCGGGGAGCAGGATCTCGTCCAACCCCCAGTCGGCGTTGACGGCCACCAGCCCGCCCTCGTTGACCACGACCACCACCGGGATCGAGCGACCGGTGGAACCCAGCAGGCGGCACAGACCGCGTGCTGCCGGCAGGTCCAGTCGCGCGTCGACGATCAAGATGTCAGCGCTGCCGGCCTCCAGTAAGGACGAGACGTCCGGCGGCGCGGTGCGCAGGGTGTGGGCGAGCAGCGACAAGGACGGCAGAACTACGTCCGGATTCGGTTCGGGTGTGAGCAGCAGCAGGTCCAAGCAAGACCCTCCAGCTTTTATGAGAAAGGCGTCTCCCAAAATTCATGGTGGGATACGAAGTTTAACGGCCAG
Source organism: Mycobacterium sp. (assembly GCA_032159915.1). Lineage (GTDB taxonomy): Bacteria > Actinomycetota > Actinomycetes > Mycobacteriales > Mycobacteriaceae > Mycobacterium. The sequence goes on along the minus strand of JAVHWH010000012.1, from coordinate 5,444 downwards.
GTCACTAAACGATAGCTTGCAGCCTGGTCTTTCGCGCGGCGACGACCCGGACCGGAACGGTGACCATACGCATCAAATGCAGCGGATAGGCCACAATATGCGGATGCGTAAGGCGCTGACCGGTGTGGCCGCTGTGCTGCTGGCCGCGGTGGTGGTGCTGCTCGCAGCCCTCGGCGCAGACTTCGGGACCAGCATCTATGCCGAGTATCGGCTGGCCCGGGTGGTGCGCGACAAGGCCCGATTGGGATTCGACCCGTTCGTCGCGATCATCGCGTTCCCACTGATCCCCCAGGCGATGCGGCATCGCTACGAAGATGTGGAGATCAAAGCCACCGCCGCCGACCGCCCAGTGATCGGGAAGGCGACGCTCGAGGCCACCATGCACTCAGTCGACTTGACCGACGCGTCGTGGCTGATCAGGCCAGACGCCAAGCTGCCGGTCGGCAAGCTGGAAAGCCGGATCATCATCGACTCCCGGCACCTCGGCCACTACCTGGGCATCCGGGACCTGATTGTGGAAGCGCCCACCAAAGAAACCAACAACGCCACCGGGGGGACCACCGAATCCGGTATCTCCGGCAACCACGACCTGGTCTTCACCGGCACCCCGCGGGCGGCCCACTTCGAGAAGCGGGTCAGCGTCGCCGTCGACCTATCGATGGCCGGCGATGACGAGACAACGCTGGTCTTCACCCCCACCGGCGTACTCACTGGACCCGACACCGCTAACCAGCAGATTCCCGAAAACAAGCGCCAGGCGGTGCTGGCCGCATTCGCCGGTCGGCTGCCCGATCAGAAACTTCCGTTCGGTGTGGCCCCGACGAGCCAGGGCGCGCGCGGATCGGACGTGATCATCGAGGGCATCACGTCGGGATTAACGATCACTCTTGACGGGTTCAACCGAGCATGACGCGCAGCGCAGATGATGCAGAGCGCAGCTACCTGAAAGAGCGACGCCCATGACTTCAGCACTAGTGGCGCTTGTCGCGGCGCTGGCGGTGGCAGCAGTCATCGGCTGGCTGATGACCCGACGGGCCGGTCAGGTTCAAGCGACCGATTCGAAGGCCGCGGACGATGTCGACACCTCCGATCTGGGCCTGTCTCCTGACGGACCGACCGTCGTGCATTTCAGCGCATCGTGGTGCGGACCGTGTACTCAAGTACGCCGCGTCGTCGATCAGGTGTGCAATGACCTCGACCAGGTCGCGCACGTCGAGATCGATATTGACGCCAATCCGGGGCCGGCACGCCAACTTTCGGTGTTGTCGCTGCCGACCACCTTCATCTTTGACGCCGACGGCCGGCAGCGCTACCGCACAGCTGGTGTACCCAAAGCCGATGACCTGCGGTCGGCGCTGGCACCGCTGTTGGCTTGATGACAATGCCATTGGGTAAGCTGCATGACGTGTCCGCCCGCGTAGAGCTCATGCTCACCAGTCGCCGCGCAGTTGATCTGTGCCGCGTCGCGGGCTGCTGCTGTTGTTGTAGCTGCTAGTAGCGCGCCTTTCAGCGCCGCGCTCGGAGCAGCCAGAATCCCCGTGGCGCGCGCCGCCACAATAGTCGTGCAATAGAGCAGTTCAGGAGCAGCATCATGTCGAACACCAACACTCCCGGTCAGGTCGACGTCCGGGGACCGCGCTTCGCGGCCTGGATCACCACCGCAGTGCTGGTCATCACGCTGCTGGTCGCCGGCATCAACCCGCTGGCCACCGCGGTCATCCTCGGCGCGCAGTCCGTCGTCTTCGCGATCGGTGCGGTTGCCGGGCCGCGTCGCCATCCCTATGGCCTGATCTTCGCCAAGCTGGTCGCGCCGCGGCTGAGCCCGGTTCGTGAGCGTGAGCCCGTCGCTCCGCTGAAATTCGCCCAACTGGTCGGGCTGATCTTCGCCGCCCCGGCGGCAATCGGATTTGCCACTGGCGCTTCGCTGTTCGGCGTCGTGCTCACCGCGGCGGCGCTGGTCGCCGCCTTCCTCAACGCAGCCTTCGGCATCTGCCTGGGCTGCCAGCTGTATCCGCTTGTGGCGCGCCTGAAACCGGTCCACAGCACTTCCTAGCGATCGAAAGGATCCCCCATATGGCACGCTCCGACGTCCTGGTCTCCGCGGACTGGGCCCAGAGCAATCTCGATGCCGATCACGTGGTCTTCGTCGAGGTCGACGAAGACACCAGCGCCTACGACGACGGCCACATCGCCGGAGCGGTCAAGCTGGACTGGCGTACCGATTTGCAAGACCCGGTCCGGCGCGACTTCGTCGACGCCCAGCAGTTCTCCAAGCTGCTCAGCGACCGCGGTATCGCCAACGGTGACACCGTCGTCCTCTACGGCGGCAATAACAACTGGTTTGCCGCTTACGCGTACTGGTACTTCAAGTTGTACGGCCACGAAGACGTCAAGCTGCTCGACGGCGGCCGCAAGAAGTGGCAGCTCGACGGGCGCCCGTTTTCCACCGACAAGGTAGAACGTCCCCCGACCAGCTACACGGCCAAGCCGGCGGACAGCTCGATCCGGGCCTTCCGCGACGAGGTGCTGGCCGCGATTAACGAGAAGAACCTGGTTGACGTGCGCTCGCCCGACGAGTTCTCCGGCAAGATCCTGGCGCCGGCCCATCTGCCGCAGGAGCAGAGCCAGCGCCCCGGCCACATCCCCGGCGCCATCAACGTGCCGTGGAGTAAGACGGCCAACGATGACGGCACCTTTAAGTCCGACGACGAGCTGGCCAAGATCTACGCCGACGCCGGACTGGATGGGTCGAAGGAGACGATTGCTTACTGCCGGATCGGGGAGCGCTCGTCGCACACCTGGTTCGTCTTGCAGGAACTACTGGGACATCAGAACGTCAAGAACTATGACGGCAGTTGGACGGAATACGGCTCCCTGGTTGGGGCCCCGATCGAGTTGGGAAGCTGACATGTGCTCTGCGCCAAAGCAAGGACAGACTCTGCCGGCCAGCGTCGACCTGGAGAAGGAAACGGTCATCACCGGCCGGGTGGTGGACGGCTCGGGCCAGGTCGTGGGCGGTTCGTTTGTGCGCCTGCTGGATTCCTCGGGTGAGTTCACCGCCGAGGTCGTCGCGTCGGCCACCGGCGACTTCCGGTTCTTCGCAGCCCCGGGGTCGTGGACGCTGCGTGCGCTGTCGGCCGCGGGTAACGGCGACGCGATCGTCGAGCCGACGGGCGCCGGCATCCACGAGGTCGACGTCAAGATCGCCTGACCGCTCGATCGAACTAGAATCGGCGCTGTGGTTCTGTTCTTCGAGATCTTGCTCGTCGCGGCCGTCGTGGTCATCTCCTGGTTCGCGCTGTACACGCTGTATCGGCTGATCACCGACTCGTGACTTCTCCCAACGACGATGAAGACAGCGCCGCCGACGACGACGACGCGCTTCGGATACCTGGCTCCGGTGACCGTGCCGTAGCGGCAGCGGTCGAGCGGGCGAAAGCGACGGCCACCCGCAACATCCCGGCCTTCGACGATCTTCCGGTCGCTGCCGACACCGCGAACCTGCGCAAAGGTGCCAACCTCAACGACGCCCTGCTGGCGTTGCTTCCGCTGGTCGGGGTGTGGCGCGGGGAAGGCGAAGGACGCGGACCCGGCGGCGATTACCGATTCGGCCAGCAGATCGTGGTCTCCCATGACGGTGGCGACTACCTGAACTGGGAGTCCCGATCCTGGCGGGTCAGCGCTGCCGGTGAGTACGAGGCGCCCGACTTGCGTGAAACCGGGTACTGGCGCTTCGTCAACGAGCCCGACGACCCCTCCGAGTCGCAGGCCATCGAGTTGCTGTTGGCGCACTCCGCCGGCTACGTCGAGCTGTTCTACGGCCGCCCGCTCAACCAGTCATCGTGGGAGCTCGCCACTGACGCGTTGGCGCGCAGCCGGTCCGGCGTGCTGGTCGGCGGAGCCAAGCGGCTCTACGGCATTGTCGAGGGCGGCGATCTGGCCTACGTCGAAGAACGGGTCGACGCCGACGGCGGACTGATTCCGCATCTGTCTGCGCGGCTCGCGCGGTTCGTCGGCTGACGACGTGACCGGCTGACGCACACGGCTTTCGGGCGACCCAGAAAATGGGCAGCCCCCGAGCCGTAGTTCCAGGTTGGACAGACCGGAGGCTCGGGGGCTGGGTGACTGCGGGGAATTCGCCAGCGCAGTAATGCTGGTTCTTTCCAGCCGGGTGCTGCTAGCGGGCAGCCACCTCACAAGTCCAATAAGCTATCAATTCTCGGACCACCTCCTTCCCTGTGTACTGGCGAAGGTACCCGTTGCGCGCCGCTCCTTCAACTGATTTCAGCGGTCGCTGACGATGGCCGCGTCCACCAGCTCGGCGAACTCCGCTGTCAGCGGAGCCCGCGGCAATGCCCGGCCGTCAAGGGTGTGCACCCGCGCAGCCAGCGTCATGCTCGATACCAGCCAAATCCCCTGCGCGGCAAACAGGTCAGGGACACGCAGGGCGCGGTAGTCGCAGTCGTAACCCTTGGCGCGGGCGACCGTGAACAACGCTTGTTGCGTCGTGCCACGCAGGATCGGATACCACGGTGGCGGGGTCAGCAGACACACATTGCCGTCGTCTGCGCCGGAGGCGATCACCACAGTCGAACGCGGGCCCTCCAGGATGTAGCCGTCCGAGCTGACGAAGATGACCTCGCCGGCGCCGTGCCGGTCTGCATGACGCAACGCGGCCATATTGATGGCATACGACAGCGTCTTGGCGCCGGCCAGCAGCCACGGCATGGCCTCGACACCGGCCGACGGCAGCTCGCGGGGCAGCGTCAGCGCCGCCAGCCCCTCGCGACGTACTGTCGCGATCCGATCCGCAACCGGGTTCACCGTCACGTATGCGGTAGGCGCCGACCCGCTCTCCCGGCCGCGGCTGTACACGAGGCGCATTGCGGCCTCGTCGTTCGTCTGGCTTGTCCACTGCTGCGTTGCCTGGGTGATCGCGCGCCGCCAAGCGGTCAGGTCCGGCGAAGGGAGCTCGAGCAGTTTGGCCGAGTGGGCGAGCCGATTCAGATGAGCCTCCACCAGACAGGCACCGCCGTCGCGGACCAGCAGAGTCTCGAAGACACCGTCGCCCCGTACTGCGGCGAGGTCGTCGGCGAACAGCAGCGGCGTCCCCGACGGATGTACCGCGCCGTCGAGCGTGACGATCACGCCCGGGTGGCTTGTCATGGGTCAAGACACTAGTGGTGATCGCCGTACAGTTGACGTGTGTCTGCAGTTCCTGCCCCTGAAACCGGCCCTGACGCGGGCGTCATCTGGCATTACGGCGATCCGCTCGGCGAGCAGCGCGCCGCCGAAACCGGTGCCGCTCTGGTGGATCGGTCGCATCGCGGTGTGCTGACGCTGACCGGCCCGGAACGGCAGACCTGGCTGCACAGCATCTCCACCCAGCACGTGAGCGAACTTCCCGACGGTGCCAGCACCCAGAACCTCAGCCTCGATGGCCA
>JAVHWH010000098.1:0-10307 GCA_032159915.1 Mycobacterium sp. | reverse complement strand
CCGGGCAAGTGCACGGGCGTCTTCACCCACCAGGTTGATCCGGCCCACCCGCTCGCCGCCGGGTTGCGCAGCCCCGTGTTCCTGCCTCACTCGCGGTTCAACGCCGTGCCCGTGGAAGCGGTGGCCGCCGCTGGCTACTCGGTGGCGCTGCAGTCCGAAGAGGTGGGCTGGAGCGTGATTACGAAGACCGTGGGCGACTGCGAGGTCGTGTTGATGCAGGCCCATCCCGAGTACGACCCGTCGAGCCTCGTCCGCGAATACGTCCGGGATGTGCGCCGCTACGTTGGCCACTTGCAGTACGAGTTGCCCTGTCTACCAATCGATTGCGCGACCGGCCCAGACTGGGACGCGCTCTGCCGGCTGCAGGCGCGACTGGTCGGGGGCGAGCGGAACGCAGACCTGGTAGCCGATTTCCCGTTCGACGACATCTGCGTCCGCGCCCCCTGGCCCTGGCGAGATGCGGCCCTGCGGCTGTTCGCCAGCGTGTTGGGCACTATCCCGGTCAGGAGCGCCTGAGCCCATGCACGACGAAACCATCGCCATCCACGGCGGTTACACATCCGACGGGACGCGTGCCGTGGCCGTGCCCATCTACCAAACCGTGGCCCACGACTTCGTCAGCGCCGAACACGCCGGTGCCGTGCTCGACCTGGAGACGCCGGGCTTTCACTACAACCGGCTGAACAACCCGACCCTGGACGTCCTCGAGCAGCGCATCTGCGCCCTCGAAGGAGGGACGGCGGCCCTAGCGGTGGCCTCGGGCATGGCTGCCGTCAGCTACGCCATCCTGACGGTGGCCACTGCCGGCTCGAACATCGTGGTGGCCCCGCAGCTCTACGGAGCCACCTTCACCTACTTCGCCCACGTGCTGCCCACCCTGGGCATCGAGGCCCGCTTCGCCGACGACGACCGAGCCGAGTCGATCGCCCCCCTCATCGACGCGAACACCCGCGCCGTCTTCTGCGAGACCATCGGCAACCCGGCCGGCAACATCGTCGACCTCGAAGCCGTGGCCGCGGTGGCACACACAGCGGGAGTGCCGCTGATCGTGGACAACACGGTGGCGACGCCGCTGCTGCTCAAGCCCTTCGAGCACGGCGCCGATGTGGTTGTCCACTCGTTGACCAAGTTCGTTGGGGGCCATGGCACCACCCTCGGCGGGGCCATCGTGGACGGCGGCCGGTTCCCCTGGGCCGACCACCCCGACCGCTTTCCCATGTTCAACCAGCCCGAGCCCGCGTTTCACGACGTCGTCTTCGCCCGCGACTTCCCCGAGCGGCCCTTCACCGTGCGGGCGCGCTCGATTCAGTTGCGCAACAGCGGCGCGACCCTTTCTCCCTTCAACGCCTTCCTGCTACTCCAGGGCCTCGAGACGATGGCCGTTCGGCTGGAACGCCACGAGCGCAACGCCCGGGCCGTGGCTGCTTATCTGGCCGCCGACCCCCGGGTGGCCTGGGTGAGCTTCGCCGGGCTCCCCGACCATCCCCACCACCACCTGGTCGGTCGTTACCTCAACGGGCGCGTGCCGTCGATCGTCACCTTCGGAGCCGACGGTGGCTACCAGGCGGGCCTTGCCTTCTTCGACGCACTTCAGCTCATCAAGCGGCTGCTCAATCTCGGAGACGCGAAGACGCTGGCCATCCACCCAGCCTCGACCACCCACCGGCAACTGTCCGATGAGGAGCTGGTGAAAGCCGGCATCCCGCCGGAGACGATCCGTCTGTCGATCGGGATCGAGCACATCGACGACATCATCGACGACATCGACCAGGCCCTGGACAAAGCCACGACCGGCTAACTCACCTGGTGTTCAGAATGGAAACCCTGCTGAAGGAAGTGACGCATCACTGCGTGGTCGGTGCGGTGCTGGACCACGCCGATCATGCCCCGGATCGGCCTGCGGTCAAGGACCTCGATCGCGCGTTGAGCCGGGGCGAGTTGCGCGCCGAAGCGGCGCGAGTGGCCGCCGGCTTACGTCAGAAAGGCATACAGCCGGGAGCGCGGGTTGCGCTGCTGATCGGCAATTCGGTGGACTTCGTGGTAGCGGCGCTGGGCTGCCTGTGGGCCGGAGTCACATTCGTTCCGTTGGCCATCACGGATCCCGATGTCCGCCGCACACAGATACTGGCGGACTGTCGGCCTGCACTGGTCATCACCAGGGGCTCCGACGGTACGGAACCGTCGGGACTGCCCATCGGCACAGCATGGAGCCCCCTTTCGGCGTTGAGCGCGACAGTCGGGCCAACGCCACCGCCGGTAGCCAACCCCATTTCGTACATCATTTACACGTCCGGGACGACCGGTGTCCCCAAGGGCGTGCAGATCTCCGCGGAGGCTTTTTTCACCGCGGCGCAAGCCTGCGCGGACGCCGTCGGGCTCACGGCGGACGACCGCGCACTATGCGTCTCGCCCGTGCACTTCGACGGGTCCTTCTCGGCGATCTTTCCCCCGCTCGTGCGCGGCGTGCCCCTCGTCATCCCCGACCGGGAATCGCTGCTGTTCCCACGCACGTTCTTCTCGATCATCGCCCGCGAGAAGATTACGGCGACCAGCTTCTCTCCCAGTTACCTTCGGTTGCTTCGGGCCAGCGGCCGCCTGGACCGGTTGGCTGATACGCCGCTGCGCGTGATGGCCCTGGGCGGCGAGGCGCCGGCTACCACAGACATCAGGGCGGTGTGGGCCAGCAGTCCCGGACTACGGGTGGTGAACCGGTACGGGCCGACCGAGACCACGATCGCCGTCGCTCATCTGGAGCTGATGCCGGAGTTGCTCGACAACGGGCTGGTACCGATCGGTCAGCCGCATCCCGGCAGCTCGTTCCACCTGATCGATGAGGACGGATGTCTGGTGGACCAACCGGGAGTGGTCGGCGAGTTGTACATCGGCGGACGGCAGCTGATGGCCGGCTATCTGAACGACCCGGGTCACAGCGCGGTTGTGTTGCGGACCGACGTCGTCGAGGGAACCACCGTCTACCGCACCGGTGACCTCGTCTACCGCGACGACCGCGGCAACTACGTCTACGTGGGGCGCTGCGACCGCGTCATCAAGAGACACGGCGTTCGGATGTCGCTGGTCGAGGTGACCGAGGCGCTCGGCGATATCGACGGGGTCACGTCCGCGGCATGCGCAACGTTCGATCTGGCGGGCAGTCTCGGTGTCGTCGCATTCGTCGTGCCCGACGGCGAGCTGACCCCACTCGCGGTCCGGCAGGCCGCCGGCGAACGCCTCCCCGAGACGATGCTCCCCGATCAATTCGTGTTGGTGGCCGACTTGCCGTTGACGTCGGCCAGCAAGGTCGACGAGCGACGACTGCTCGAAGATGCCGGCTTGTCGCCGCCGAACTCACAGATACCGAGATCGACCCTTACGAAAGGAACCAGACGTTGACGATCGCAACTGACGTGACGCCGGACAGTCGGTATAGGGAGCTGGTCCGGCGCCAGCGCGCCGAATTGCAGGATGCCTACCTCAAGGGTGTGCGCCGGCTGCGATGGGATGCGGGGCGTCTCGCCGCGGAACGCGAACGGCGTCTTCGGGAACTGCTGCTGCACGCCGCCGATCGCTCGCCGTTCTGGAAGGAACGCCTGGCCGGCCGCGACCTGGCGAACTTCACCGAGGCCGACCTCCCGTCGCTGCCGATACTGAGCAAAGCAGAGATGACGGAGCAGTTCGACCGGCTCGTCACGGTTCCCGGGCTGACGCTTGCCCGCGTTCGAGCGCACCTCGACCAGTTGACGGGAGACGGCTATCTGGACGACGAATACCGGGCAATCGTCACGTCGGGATACACCGAAAACCCGTCGTACCACGTTTACGGGTGGGACTCCTTCGTCACCTTCGTCATGCAGGGCTCGCGATGGACCGGGCGACGCGGCGAAGACCCAGATGCGGTATTGGCGCAGTGCTTCAGCGGCAGTCCCAAGCATGAGTCCGGGATTTTCTACGCGTTCAGCACCTTCGAGAGCGGAGGGCCGACATCGCACTGCTTCGATGCCACGCTCCCCCTGGCCGCGATTGTCGACGGACTCAACAACGCCCGTCCCGCCGTGACGGCTCTTCAAGGTTGGCCGAGCCTCATCTGGGAGCTCGCGATAGAGGCGATGCAAGGACGACTCACGATCACACCTACGTGGGTGAGCATCGCGGGAGAGGTGTGCACTCCGCCTGTGCGCGAGGCGGTGCGCTCCGCGTGGGGTATCGAGGCATCGGAGTTCTGGGGCTGCTCGGAGGGTACCTACGCCTTCCCGTGCGGCATCGGTGAAGGGATGCACATCGCCGACGATCTGGTGATTCTCGAGCCGGCGGACGCCGACGGCAACGTCGTGCCGTATGGGAAACCCGCAGATCGGCTGCTGCTGACCAACCTGTTCAACCTGGAGCAACCACTGATCCGCTATGACATGGCAGACGCGGTGACGATCTCCGACGAGCCGTGTGAATGTGGTTGCGCTCATCGCCGCATCACCTCGGTGCACGGCCGGATCAATGGAGCATTCCAGTACGACAACGGAGTTGCGGTGCCCCGAGTGGCCCTCGAACAGACCGTCCTTGCCGCTTCCGGCGTCGCCAACTTCTTGGTGGCTAAGACGCCGGGCGGCGTCGACGTGTCCGTAGTGACCGATGGTTCAAGCGATCTCGCGCAGTTGCGGACCGAACTGATCGACGTGCTGCGCCGACACGGCGGGGCGGGGTCGGACGTCGTTGTGCGAGAGGTCGGTTCGATCGAACGGCTGTCGCGGGGCAAGTGCCGGCAGTTCGACGCCAGGTGATCCAAGATGTGCTGCTGGTGCGCCCGAAGGGATTCGAACCCCCAACCTTCTGATCCGTAGTCAGATGCTCTATCCGTTGAGCTACGGGCGCCTGTGTTCAGTTATCTCATACGGTGTGGTGACCCGCCGCGCCCGGCTTCGCCGCGCTTGCGATCACCACCAGGGGGTTGTGTGGCGGAGGCGAGAGGATTTGAACCTCCGGTCCCCTTTAAGGGGGACAACTCATTAGCAGTGAGTCCCATTCGGCCGCTCTGGCACGCCTCCTTGGAATGTCTGAGGGTACCGGACCCCGCTCGGGTGACGAAGGGGGCCGGGCAACGGGCCGCGGAGAAGCCTGACCGTTGAGCACAGCCGGGCTCCCGGGATCGCCGCGGAGCACAGCGTACACAGGCCGCACATATGCTGTCGAAATGACCGCTCGCCTTCGCCCCGAAATGGCCGAGCTGCCTGCCTACGTTCCCGGCAAGACAGTCCCGGGCGCGATCAAACTGGCCAGCAACGAGACCGTCGACGGGCCGCTGCCCGGTGTCCGCGCCGCGATCGAGCGGGCAGCCGACGCGATCAACCGGTACCCCGACAATGGCTGCGTCGAGCTGAAATCGGCGTTGGCCAAACACTTGAACTCAGGTCGGGTCGGCAGCGCCGGGGGCTGGGGACCCGAGCACATCGCCGTCGGTTGCGGGTCGGTGAGCTTGTGTCAGCAGCTCGTTCAGGTCACCGCGACGGCGGGCGATGAGGTGCTGTTCGGCTGGCGCAGCTTCGAGATTTACCCGCTGCAGGTTCGCCTGGCCGGTGCCACCGCCGTCCGGGTGCCGCTCACCGACCACACCTTCGATCTGGACGCGATGCTCGCCGCGGTCACCGAGCGGACCCGGCTGATCTTCGTCTGCAATCCCAACAACCCCACCTCCACGGTGGTGGAGCCGGCTGCGCTGGCCCGGTTCGTGGAGGCGGTGCCGCCGCACATCCTGATCGCGATCGACGAGGCCTACGTCGAGTACATCCGCGACGGCCTGTTGCCGGACAGCCTGGCTTTTGTGCGTGAGCACAGCAATGTCGTTGTGCTGCGTACCTTTTCGAAGGCGTACGGACTGGCCGGCCTGCGGGTGGGATATGCGGCCGGGCACCCGGATGTGATCACCGCGCTGGAGAAGGCGTACGTGCCGTTCACCGCGACCAGCATCTCGCAGGCCGCCGCGATCGCGTCGCTGGACGCCGCCGACGAGCTCTTGGCCCGCACTGATGCCGTTGTCGCCGAGCGGGCACGGGTCAGCGACGCCTTGCGTAGTGCCGGATTCACCCTCCCGTCGTCCCAGACCAATTTCGTCTGGCTCCCGCTCGGGCCGCGCACGCTGGACTTCGTGGAGCAGGCCGCCAGCGCCCACATCGTGGTCCGGCCATACGGCAGCGACGGTGTCCGGGTGACTATTGGTGCGCCGGAGGAAAACGACGCGTTGCTGAGGTTCGCCGAGAACTGGATTCGAGGAGATCGCGATGAGTGAGACGTTGGCGCGCAAGAAGTTCACCGAGTTCAAGGAGCGCACTGCGGCGATCGAGGACGCGGAACTGGACGACTACTGGGCAAGCCTGCCACCGGCCACCATCGACGGAATGCTCGGCGAGTGGAAGGGCGGCGAGTTCGTCACCGGCCACCCGATGAACGGTCAGCTGGAGAAGTCCCGTTGGTTCGGCAAGACGTTCAACTCACCTGTCGATGTCCAGCCGCTGGTTTGTCTCGACGACGACGGCAACCGCTTCTCCAACGTCAAGATGGGTAAGGGCGAGGCGAGCTTGTGGCTGGAGGAATTCCGCGGCGAAATCACCGCCACTATGGTTTACGACGGCCAACCGGTGCACGACCACTTCAAGCAGGTCGATGACGACACGGTGATGGGCATCATGAACGGCAAGGGCGTGATCGACGTCCGGGATGGGGTAGGTCGCTACTTCTACTTCTACCTGGAGCGCGTTTAACCCCGTGCGCGCCCAGCCGCCGGATCCCGGCCGGTGAACGCGATCAATCGGTCGAAACCGCTGGCGTTGGCCGGTGGCTCAACCGGGTCCGCGAACTCACCGTTGGCGCGGCGCTCCGGGGTGATGATCTTCTCGGCCAGCTCCAGCACGTAGTCCGCCAGCGCATCAGTCACGTCCACCGGGCCGCCGGTGGCTACCGCGTAATCCCAGCCGTGAACGAGCAACCCAAACGACAGCACACCGGCCAACGTCCGCACCGGCGTCTCCTCGCCGCGCCAGGTGACATCGCCGTCCAGTCCGTGCCGACGGTGAAACGCGTCAAGAGTGGGTCGGCCCGCAGCGATGATCTGACGCTCGACCGTGTCTTGCGCATCTCGGGGCGGAAGTTCGGCGCCCAGCGCAGTCCCGATCGAGGTGATGGTGTCGACCAGATGTTCCGTCAACTGGGCCACGTCGAAATCTCCGCTCGGCGTGGGACGTGACAGGTCGTCGCGCGAAATCGGATGCACGATGTGCTGGAGCACCCCGAGCGCTTGTTCGGCCGCGCGGAGTTCGTCGGTGGGAGGTGAGGCGGGTCCGGGTCGCAGGTCAGAAGCCATGGATTCCACGGTACGGTCACGGCATGGGTGAGCCGTACGAATCAGTCACCGTCGAGCATAAGGACCACGTCGCGCAGGTGACGTTGATCGGCCCCGGCAAGGGAAATGCCATGGGTCCGGCGTTCTGGTCGGAGCTACCCGAAGTCTTCGCCGAACTCGACGCCGACCGCGATGTCCGGGCTATCGTGCTCACCGGTTCCGGCCGCAACTTCAGTTACGGCCTCGACCTGCCCGCGATGGCCGGGACGCTGGCCCCGGTGCTCGCCGACGGCGCTATGGCCGGTCCGCGCAGCGAGTTCCACCGCGAAGTGACACGCATGCAGGCCAGCATCAGCGCCGTCGCCGACTGCCGCACCCCGACTGTCGCCGCGATCCACGGCTGGTGCATCGGCGGTGGTGTCGACCTGATCTCCGCGGTCGACATCCGCTACGCCAGCGCCGACGCGAAGTTCTCGGTCCGCGAGGTCAAGTTGGCGATCGTCGCCGACGTCGGCAGCCTGGCCCGGCTGCCGCTGATCCTGTCCGACGGGCACCTGCGAGAACTGGCGCTGACCGGCAAGGACATCGACGCGGCCCGCGCCGAGAAGATCGGGCTGGTCAACGACGTGTTCGCTGACCCTGACGCCACCCTGGCGGCCGCGCACGCGACCGCCGCCGAGATCGCCGACAACCCGCCGCTGACTGTGCATGGCATCAAGGATGTCCTTGACCAGCAACGGATTTCGCAGGTGTCGGCGAGCCTGCGCTACGTCGCTGCCTGGAATGCGGCGTTCCTCCCGTCGAAGGACCTGTCCGAGGGCATCACGGCGACGTTCGAGAAGCGGCCGCCGAAGTTCGCCGGGGACTAACACGATTCGCCACGCCCGCAGCGGGTAACCGTGGCGCATGGCTACCTATCGAGTACTCAATCCGCATGGTGACGTCGTCGACACCAAAGACATCGAGAGCGCAGACGACGCGCACGCCTGGTTCGTCGACCAAAAGGCCGACAACTCTGAACTCGGCTGGCGGATGGAAGTCAAGGCCGAGGGCGACTGGCGGTTCTTCGATGACACCGAGGGCGACCGGGCCTGACGGTTTGGCCGCAGGGCTTGTGGGCAATTCGAATCAGCATGGACTCTGAACGCTTACGACCGCTTCTGACCGCCCACGGACCGTTCGCGTCGGTCTACTTCGAGGACTCGCACGACACCGAGGACGCCGACGCGCAGCTCGAGCTGAAGTGGCGGGCCCTGCGCGAACAGTTGGAGGAGTTGGGTGCCGACGAATCGGTGACAGCCGTGCTGGAGCGTGCGGTGATGGACGTGCGCCCGCCGGTAGGACGCAGCGGTCGCGGCCTGGTGGCCAACGCCGACGGGGTTTTGCTGAACGAGCACTTGATCCGGCCCACCGCGACGCCGATCGTGCGACTGTCGACGCTGCCCTACGTGATCCCGATCATCGAGCACGGGTTCGATGACGCCAACTATCTCCTGGTCGCCGTCGACCACACCGGAGCAGACATCACGGTCCACGTCGGCGGAAAAGAACGAACGGAAACCGTCGATGGCGGCGGACATCCAGTGCATAAGGCGTCGGGCGCCGAAACAGCTGGTCGCGGCGATCCTCAGCAGCGCACCGAGGAGGCCGCGCGCAAGAACATGCGTGCGGTCGCCACGCGGATCGAAGAGCTCCTCGGCGACTCGGGACCGGAGGCGGTTTTCGTCGTCGGTGAAGTGCGGTCGCGCTCCGACCTGCTGGGCACGCTGCCTCATCAGGTCAAAGCCCTGGCGGTGGAGTTGGAGGTCGGTGCTCGTCACAGTGGACAGGATTCCGAGAAGCTGCGCGAGGCCGTCGAAGCCGAGCTGCTCAAACTGCGGCTGGCCGCCATTGACGATGCGGCGCAACGGTTCAGCGCCGAGGTCGGTCGTGAATCCGGACTGGCCGCCGAAGGGCTCGGCCCGGTGTGCTCGGGTCTGCGTCAGGGAGCGGTGGACACGTTGATCATCGGCGACATCGGCGAGGAGACCGTCGTGGCCGATGAAGACCTCACCACGCTCGCGCCGAATGCCGACGTGTTGTCCGAACAGGGCGCCGCGCCTGCCCAGACACTGCGCGCCGACGAGGCGCTGCCGATGTTCGCCCTCTCGGTGGGCGCCTCCCTGATCCGCACCGACGAGCGGATAGCGCCGGCTGACGGTGTCGGCGCGGTGCTGCGATACGCGCCGACCTTGCACTGACGCAGCGCTTTACGGCACCTCGTCGTCGTCATTGCGGAGCAGTTTTTCGGGGTGGTGGTAGGTGTTGGTGCGGGGTTGGCCTCGGTCGAGGTGTGGTGGTGAGATCCATTCGGTCTGGCCGTGGGCGTTTTTGCGGGTGGTCCAGCCTTGTTCGGCGAGGTCGTGGTTGGCGTGGCAGGCCAGGCTGAGGTGGTCGATGTCGGTGACGGGGTGGGTGGTGTAGGGGTCGTCGTGGTGGACTTCGCACAGGTGGGCCGGCATGGTGCAGCCGGGGAAGGTGCAGCCGCGGTCTCGGGCGTAGAGGACAAGGCGTTGGGCGGGTGAGGCCAGCCGTTTGGTGTGATAAAGCGCCAGCGCTTTGCCGTTGTCGAAGATGGCCAGGTAGTGATGCGCGTGGGCGCCGAGCCGGATCACATCCGACATCGGCAATAACGTGCCGCCGCCGGTCAGCCCGCGCCCAGCCCCGGCCTCCAGCTCTTGCAGGGTGGTCGTCACGATGATCGATGCCGGTAAACCGTTGTGTTGGCCGAGTTCGCCGGAGGCCAGCAGGGCGCGTGCGGCGGCGAGCAGGGCGTCGTGGTTGCGCTGCCCTGCGCTGCGGGTGTCGCCCGCGATGGCGACCTGGGAGGGGGTGCCGCTGAGGCAGGGTTCGTCGTCGGCGGCGTTGCACATCCCGGGTGCGGCCAGTTTGGCGAACACGGCATCCAACGTCGCGCGGGCTTCGGGGTTGAGCCAGCCGCTGA
>JAVHWH010000095.1:0-5969 GCA_032159915.1 Mycobacterium sp. | reverse complement strand
GAGCCGTCGCCCGCTACCGTGCCGGGTTTGTCTGCGCTGCAGGCCACGGTAGTCAACGCGAGGCCCGCGGTCATGGCCAGGAAACTCCGTCGGGACCAAATTGATGGCACGCGGCCGAGCGTAATCGCTATAGGGCGACGCGACCGCCGGACACGGGCAACAACACCCATCGAGTGTGCGGTGAGATCGCGGATCTGGGCGAAATCACGATCTCACCGCACACTCGGTGGAGGGACTGGGGCTATCCCTCGTCGGTGAAGGCCTCGAGGTACTCGTCGTAATCCGTGACGGCGCCGCGGATCTCCTCGGCAGCACGTTCCAGGGACCCGGCGATGTCGGCGCGCGCCGCGTCGGCCCGCGCGGCGACGTCGCGACGCTCGCGGGTGAGCGCGTCCCTGGCGTTGCCACCGCGGGCGGCGATCATCGCGACGGTGAACGCGGAGTCGATGGCCGAGGCGGCCACGTTGCCCTGCGCGCGGAGAACGGCTTCCGCGACGTCGGCGGCGCCGACCACGACCGCGTTGGGCAAAGTGGCCTGGCTGCCCACGTATTCACCGATCGCGGTGCGAACGCGGGTGCCGGTGCCGGCCATCACGCCGCGCACCTCGGTGCGAGTGTGGGCGAGTGCGGCGGGCAACGTCGCGCCACCACGGATCTCGTCGACGACGGTGGCAGGCGCGTGTACGAGGGCCACCGACACGTCGGTGGAGGCGCCGACGAGCTGGGCGCCCAGACTCTGGCCCGCGCCGAGCTGGCGTTCCAGGACGTGGCGGATGACGATGCCGCGGGTCGCCTCCGGCTCGACGGTGAGAGTGGTTTCGATATCGGTCATGGCGGTTCCCTCCAGCGCGGTCATCGGTCGCCCGCCAGTCCACACGGCGCACCCGAATCGCAGTCGGCGAGCGGGCTACGTCTGGATGAACCCCTTGTTGCGCATCAGGAAGTCCGCGAGGAAGCCGTCGTGTGAGAATGTGACTGGTGAACTGGGTGGGATGGCCGCCGCGGTCTTCGACTGGCACGCTTCGCAATTGGTCGACGAGGTTTGGGAACAGCCGCAGGTCGGCGTCGCCGTGGCGGGTCGGCAGTGAAACACTGACGGGCGCAACGGCGAACGATCGTCGACCTGCGCGTGGACTGTGAAAACCCTGAAGGCGGATTCGATCTCGACAACCGGGGTATGTCGGGTTGATCGGCGATCGTCGCCGGATCAGTCCTCATCGCGGAGGTGGCGGCTCATGCTGCACAGCGTCGTACTTGCGGCTTCAGACAACATCGTGGCGGCCGGGTTCATCCTCCGCGGCATCAAGGGCATCTTCGTGGCGATCGGCAGCATCATCGCCGCCGTCATCTGTGCGGTGATCGCTTCGACGAAGGGTCGCAGCGCGCTCGGGTGGGGAATCCTCGGGCTGTTCTTCAGCATCCTGACGCTGATCGTCGTGATCGTGATACCCAGCAAGAAGAGTTGACCCCAGGAGGGGGACAGCCGCTTGTTCTGAAGCGTCAGCCACGCCGGCGCCGCGATGAAAACCGGCTTCGTTGCACTACTGAGGACCATGAGGTCTCGCGCGGGTGCATGCTTGGAGTGCACCCTAGGGAGTGATCATGCGAAAACACCCGCGACTGGCTCTGCCCGTTTGTGTCGCCACGCTCGGGGTCGCCGGTCTGATCGGCGCACCGACGGCCGCCGCAGCCTGCAACGACTCAAGCGGGACGGTGGTGTGCGCCCAGGGCGACATCCGTGGGACGGACGCCCCGCCCCCGGTGATGCCAGGACTCGGACCGTACGGGTCCTGGTGCAACGGCAGCGTCTGCTTCCCCGGCAACATTCTGGGAGTCGTCGTCAATCCATGAGCGCAGTTTCAGATCGCGGCTTTCCTGATTGTCTCCGCGGCAGGCGCAGCGGTGGCCGGTCTCGTCGGCGCGCTCCGGGCCTGGTGCGACCCGGGTCGGACACGTCGATCCAGAAGCGCGCGTTTCCATGAATCGGTTGAGCGCGCCGTTGCCCGCGTAATTTCGGCCAGCCGCAGCACATCGGATTGGTCTTGCGCGGTGTATGCAGTTCCGGCGAATCTTGACCGTGGACCTTGATGATCGGCTCACGTGAGCGCCCCTGATCACTGTGCAGTTCGTTGTGCGTGCCGACAACACGGCCGCTCATCAGTCCGTGTGCTCTTCACGCGGCAATCGCGCCTCGAAGAACTCGATCGCTCCGCTGCGTTCAAGTGTCGCGACATCGAGGCCGAATTCCCTTAGCCACCTCTCGATCTCGCCTGTGTGTGGGGTGTTTCCAAACACCCCGGCGCGACGCGACATTGCGATCAAGGCATCCTTGCGCGGACCTCGACCGGTAACGCATGACGTCCCCCGCAGCGTCCCCCCTGGCTTGAGCACGCGAGTGAGTTCGCCCAGCGCGGCGCGCGGGTCGGGCAGACAGTGAAGCCCGTTGTAGGTCACGCACAGGTCAAAGGTGTTGTCGGCGAACTGCAGCGCGGTCACGTCGGCTTCGACGAATTCGATCATGTCTTGCGTCCGCATTCGACGCGCCACTTCGCGCGCCCGCTGGAGCATGTAGGGCGATATGTCGGCCGCGACGTATCGCACGGGCTGGCCGGGGCGCAGGACGCGAAAGGCGAAGCCGCCCCCGCAGGGTAAGTCGAGTATCGATGTCCCGGCCGGCGCGTCGGCAAGTCGCGCAACGTCGGCGAACACGCGTCGCATGTCGGCACCCCACATCGCCCAGGCGCCGACCGTTGCGACACTGTCGTGCTTCACCCCGGCGTCGTACACGGCGGCCAGAACGCGCTCAGTGCGCCACCGCTCGGTTACATTGCTCATCTCTGAGAGCCACCGTCTGGGGAGTCGGCGGCGTTCCAGGGCATCGACCCGGAGACCCAGTGGGTCAGCTCCTTCTGGTCATTGCTGTGCAGGTGTCGCGGCGGCGTGACGAATGTCGCGTAGGGCCTGCAGCGCACCAGCACTCGGCCTTCCTGCTCTGCGACGGCCTTGACTGCGGGGCGCAGCTCCGCTGGCACCGGCTCACCCGACATGCGTTCAGCCACCGCCATCATCACGTCGATCAGAGTTTCGTCGTCGTCGTCGATCACCGCGTCGCAATACACCTGGAGGTAGGCGAAGGGCCAGGTCTCGTCGAGCACGCAGAGGCTGACTTTGCCGTTGCGGACTACGGCTTTGGCCTTGGCCCGGTCGCCCATGGTCGCGACGAGCAGGTCGTCGTTGTCGTCGGGGACGTAGTAGACGATCGACATCGCCGGACCGTCCGATCGGCGGCCGTAGCCGAAGACGCAGGTTCGGTGGGTCTGAACGAACAGCCGCCGCTCTGAGGGCAGCATGTCGCGATCCGTCGGCGCCTGGAACGGATCCTTCGACAGCGGTAGCAGATGCGCCGATGCGCGATCTTGATTCGTGGTGTCAGGGGAGATGCTCATGGCTTTGATCCTTCCTTGAGCTATTATCGATTGATAATAAGAGTACACTCCGAGCCATGGAACGCAAGACCCCAATGCCGAACAAGGTGCGCCTCCGCCGGACCAGGACCGATATCCGGGAGGCTCTGCTGGAGTCGGCTCTGGTCGAGTTCGGCGCCAAAGGGTTCGACGGCGCGTCAACACGGGCGATCGCGCAACGTATCGACGCGCACCAGCCGCAGATCAACTACCACTTCGAGTCCAAGACGGCGCTGTGGACGGCCGCGGTGGATCACCTCTTCGGGCTCTTGCGGGAGACATTCCGCGGCGTGTTTCCCGCGAACCCGACCGAGATCGGGGTACCGGCGCTCGCCGCTGCATACGCCGACGGGATACGCCGATTGGTGCGATTCGTCGCAGCGCACCCCGAGCTCAACCAGATCATGGTGCACGAAGGCACCGCGCCAAGCGACCGCTTAACCTGGCTGACAGAGACCCACGTGAAGCCGTTCTTCAACGGCATCCGGCCGGCCTGGCAGATACTTCGTGACGCCGGCATGGCCGCGCCCATCGACAGCGAGATCCTCTACTACGTGCTCGTCGGCGGGGCATCGTTGCCCTACGTGAACGCCGCCGAGGTCCGCTTGCTCACCGGCCGGGACCCGAAGAGCCCCAGCTGGATCGACGCACACGCCGATGGAATGGTTTCCATCCTCCTGCCAGGACGGCGCCGATGACGGTCCCGTTCTCGTGGGAGCTGCCCTACGCTTGGCCGCGCAAACCCGTGCTGGCGCGCAATGTCGTTTGCACGTCCCAGCCGTTGGCCGCGCAGGCCGGCCTGGCGATGCTCGCCGACGGCGGCAGCGCGGCCGACGCGGCGCTGGCCGCAGCGATCACCCTGACCCTGGTCGAGCCGGTGTCCAACGGCATCGGCTCGGATGCCTTCGCCATCGTGTGGGACGGCGAGAGGTTGCACGGGCTGAATGCCTCAGGGCGGTCGCCTGCGGCGTGGACGCCGGAATACTTCCGCGGCGGCCCGGTGCCGGTGCGGGGCTGGAACTCGGTCACCGTGCCAGGCGCGGTGTCGGCGTGGACCGCACTACACGCCCGTTTCGGCAAGCTACCGTTCGCGCGGGTCTTCGAGCCGGCGATCGGCTACGGACGCAAGGGGTTCCTCGTCTCGCCGACGGTGGCCGCGCAGTGGGCCGGGCAGGTGCCGGAACTGCGATCGCAGCCGGGGTTCGCCGAGGCGTTTCTTCCGGATGGGCGAGCGCCGGCGCCAGGGGAGCGGTTCCGGCTTCCGGAGCACGCGGCGACGTTGGAAACGATTGCGGCGACCGGCGAGGAGGCGTTTTATCGGGGCGCGCTTGCGGCGGCCATGGAGGTGCATTCAGCCGCGAACGGTGGCGCAATGATGGCCTCCGACTTGGCGGCTCACCGCGCGGACTGGGTCGATCCGATCAGCATCGACTACCGCGGATACACGCTGCACGAGATCCCCCCGAACGGCCAGGGGATCGTCGCGTTGATCTCTCTTGGCATTCTGCAACACTTCGACATGGCCTCGCTCCCAGTGGATTCGGCGGACAGCGTGCATCTGCAGATCGAGGCGATCAAGCTTGCATTCGCCGACGCGCTGGCCTACGTGGCCGACATCGATCACATGCCGGTGCGGCCGAATCAGCTGCTGGACGCCGACTACCTCAGGCAGCGGTCGACGTTGATAGACCCGGCGCGGGCCAAGCCGGTTTCGGCAGGCAGGGCGCCGAAGGGCGGCACGGTGTATCTGACCGCGGCCGACGCCGACGGCATGATGGTGTCGATGATCCAGTCCAACTACGACGGCTTCGGGTCGGGCGTAGTTGTGCCGGGCACTGGGATCTCGCTGCAGAACCGCGGCACCGAGTTCAGCGCGACCCCGGGGCACCCGAATCTCGTTGGGCCGCGAAAGCGTCCGTACCACACCATCGTTCCCGCCTTCCTTACCAAAAACGGCGCACCGGTGATGAGCTTCGGCGTGATGGGCGGCACCATGCAGCCACAAGGGCACATGCAGCTGATCGTCCGTATCGCCGACTACGGCCAGAACCCGCAGGCGGCGTGCGACGGGCCGCGGTTTCGCTGGCTGCACGGCATGCAGGTGAGCCTCGAAGACGGCTTCCCGCCGGCAACGATCGGCGAGCTGCGCCGCCGCGGCCACGATCTTGTCGTGGTCAACGACTACAACCAATTCGGCAGCTGCCAGGCGATCTGGCGGTTGCCGGACGGGTATCTCGCGGCAAGCGACCCGCGTCGCGACGGGCAGGCCGCCGGTTTCTAGCTCTGCTCCCGGCCTCGTCGCTGTTCAGAGCCCGAAGAGGTGTTGGGCGTTGCGGTAGGCGATCTTGTCCCGGTCGGCCGGGCTGATCGGGGCTTCGGCAAGAAACTTTGCGTGTTGAACCGGGTCGCCGAAGGGATAATCGCTGGAGAACATGATGTGGTCGGCGCCGAACACCTGCAGGGCGCACAGCAGCGGCGGGGTGGTGGTGTAGCCGCAGATGGTGA